>CAYWUO010000074.1:0-10234 GCA_964461285.1 uncultured Pirellulales bacterium | reverse complement strand
ATTTCTACTGGCTTTAATTGCCGCGTGTATATTGGCAGGGCTTGGTAAATACGTGCTGGTATTGGTTCTGCTTATTTTGATAAAGAATACGAATCCTCGTGTACGTATCGACCATGCGATGAAGTTTTTCTGGTTTTATTGCGGCATAACTTTGGCTGTTGCTATTATCCTGGCCTTGTTTGGTAATGCCTATGGCTACAATTGGTTATAAAACGAGCTACGGGTCACGAGAGACGAGAGACGAAATATGAGTTGGAAAATAAAAGCATTAAAAAAATCGCCGTGGGTCTTCCACATTAATGTTGGTGCGTGCAACAACTGCGATATCGAAATTGTAAATTGCCTGACGCCCAGATATGATGTGGAAAGGTTCGGCATAAAGCTCGTTGGTTCTCCCCGCCACGCTGATGCTTTATTGGTAACCGGCGTAGGGACCAGGCAGGCAGCCATACGTTTAAGAGAAGTATATCGTCAGACATCGAAGCCGTGTGTGGTTTTTCTCATCGGCGCTTGTCCCTGTGGAATGGGTATATTCAGCCAGGGCTATCACGTTGCAGGGCCGGTTGATAAAATAATCAGAGAAGTTGACCCCAATGCAATTATTGCCTATGTGCCGGGCTGCCCACCCAAGCCGGAGGCAATGATATCCGGAATAGTTAAGACATTGGCGGCTTTATAACAGGATACTGATATGAACCAGGAAGAATTAAATAACAAGCTGTTAGAAATAAAAGGTAAGCTGATAGATATAGAGCATAAGGCGAATAACAGGATATTCCTTATGTGTGAGGCCGAAAATGCTTATGCTGTCAACAGGTTCTTGTTTGAAGATGTGCCTTTAAGATTTGTTACTGCTACGGGTATTGATTCTGACGATTGTTTCGAAATTCTCTATCATTTTGCATATGACGAAACGGGCAGTGTTATTACAGTAAAGGCTTTCATCCGCGACCGCGAGAATCCTGCGATTGAATCGATATCGCCATTTTTACCGGCTGCCGAATGGATTGAAAGAGAAATGCACGACATATTGGGAATTGATTTTGAGAACCATCCGAATTTGAAGCGACTAATTCTGGCTGATGATTGGCCGGAAGGCGTATATCCCATGAGGAAAGAAGTGAAGAAATGAAAGAGACCGTAAAAAAACCGGTTCTTGCAGTTGGCCCATTTCACCCGCTACAGGAAGAGATGGAATTTTTCCAGCTAACCCTCGATGGTGAAAAAGTAACCGATATAGATGTGAGAATATCGTACAATCATCGAGGCATAGAAAAAATCAGCGAAACGCTGCAATTTGACCAGGTTCCGTATTTAGTTTCCCGCGTCTGTGGGATTTGCTCAGCCTCGCACCCATTGGCTTATATCAACGCGGTCGAGGAAATAGCCGGAATAACGCCACCTGAACGTGCTCAGTATATCCGTGTGATTGTCAATGAGCTTGAGCGAATTCACAGCCACATGCTTTGGGTGGGGCTGGCAGGGCACTTTATCGGTTACGACACCGTCTTTATGTGGGCCTGGAAATATCGTGAGCCGGTGTTGGATTTGCTCGAAGAAATCACCGGCAACAGGAACAATTATGGAAATGTAAAGGTAGGCGGCTGCAGGGAAGATATTCCTAATGAGCTTGTCCCCAAGATGCTGAAGGAACTCGATAAACTCGACAAGAAGGTAGCAATGCTGACCAAGGCCGTGCTTGATGACCCCATTATCCACGCCCGTCTTAAAGGTGTCGGTGTATTAACGAAGAAAGCGGCTATTGACTATGCGGTAACAGGCCCAACGGCAAGAGGTAGTGGCATAGCAATCGATGTCAGACGTGATGACCCGTATGCCGCCTATGCCGATTTGGACTGGAATGTGATTAGCCAGCCCGAGGGTGATGTTTTCGCCAAAGCCGTTGTCCGTCTTCTTGAGGTCCTTGAAGCTGTTAAGATAATAAAGCAGGCCTTGAAAAAGCTTCCCGATGGTCCTATTACTACAGAAGTTAAAGAAATTCCCCCGGGTGAAGGTTGTGGACGTGCTGAAGCTCCGAGAGGAGAAACATTCCATTATGTCCGCAGCGACGGCGGCAACAGGCCGGTTCGACACAAAATCAGGGCACCGAGCTATGTCAATGTGCCTTCATTTAAGGCCTCCTGCATCGGTGAACATATTGCTGATGTTACAATTACACTCGCAGCGGTTGACCCCTGCTATAGCTGCACCGAGAGATTGGCCGTGGTCGATGGGCACAACAATGTTATACACAACTATGAGAGCTTGTTGAAAATGAGTCGTGAAAAAACGGCACGGATAAAGAAGGAAATTGGCGCTCCGGAGTGGAAGTTGGAGGATATATAAGTTGGAAATAAATGTTCTGCTATTTATTGTCTTTTTGCCGCTTATTATTGGCTTTGTGCTTTTGTTTTTGCCTAACAGGTTCAATCTGTTTTCAAGGGGCATTTCGCTGATTGTATCCGTTGTTACTTTTGCGCTGGGTATCAAGATATTTATGTTAGTCAGGGCCAATGTATATGATGTCAGCTTTGCCTGGTCTATGTTGCAAATCGACGACTTTAGACTCGACCTTTTGCTCAATGCCACAGCTCTTAGTGCATTTATACTGATGTTCGCTATGGGCTTCGGCCTGTTAATAACTTTATATTCACTGAAATCGATGAGCGGCGCAAAGCAGCTAAGTATATATTATGGCTCTATTCTGATTACGATAGGTGGTTCAGCAGGTATATTGCTTTCTAATCATTTGCTGTTTTTATTGATATTTTGGGAGATTGTTACTGTTTCGCTGTATTTATTGATAACCACTGGCGGCAAAAATTCCAATTTCGCTGCTACGAAAAGTTTTGCAATGATAGGGGCGTCCGATGCTGCTTTTCTGTTAGGGGCATTGATGATATGGTCGCTTTCCGGCACGCTTGTCATCTCTGATATAGCCCTGGCGACTAATTCCACACTTGCAATCATAGCTTTCCTGTTACTTTTGACGGCCGCTATTACCAAAGCCGGGGCAATGCCCCTGCATACATGGATTCCCACAAGTGGTGAATATGCGCCGACTTCCGTGATGGCACTTTTACCCGCTGCATTAGACAAATTGTTGGGAATATATCTTTTGGTGATAATCGTTCGGGAAATATTTGTACTCGAATCTGCAACTTTAAGTTTCATACTGGCTCTCATAGGCGCAGCGACAATTATCATTGCTGTAATGGTTGCTATGGTGCAGCACAATCTAAAAAAGCTGTTGTCGTATCACGCTATAAGTCAGGTTGGCTATATGATACTCGGTATAGCAACGATGACGCCGGTCGGAGTAGCAGGCGGAATTTTCCATATGCTGAATAATGCGATTTACAAATGCTGCCTGTTCTTATGTGGAGGCGCTGTAGAGCAGCAGGCAGGAACGGCTGAACTGGACAGGCTCGGCGGGTTAGGCAAAAAAATGTCGATTACTTTTGTTACCTGTCTGATTGCTGCTTTAAGTATTTCCGGGATACCGCCATTCAACGGCTTTGTTTCCAAATGGATGGTTTATCAGGGCGTAATTGAGATGGGAACGGTACAGGCTGGCTGGACAACCAAAGTATGGCCTATCTGGCTGACCTGCGCGATGTTTGGAAGCGCGCTTACGCTGGCTTCATTTGTAAAGCTCATTCACTCTATGTTCCTTTCCCGCCTGCCGGATAAGTTAAAAGGAGTAAAAGAAGTATCGCCGGCTATGTGGATTCCAATGGTTGTGCTTGCTTTTCTGTGCGTATTTTTCGGAATCTTCTATCACTTACCGCTAAAGTGGTTCATTTATCCTGCGTTGAATACACCCGTTGATGCGATTTTCGGCACCTGGCACTCAGGCCTTGCAACAATCCTTATAATAGTTGGCATTATTCTTGGCCTGTTGGTCTTACTTGTCGGTTTATTATCAAGAAAAGTTAGAATTGTACCTACCTGGACCTGTGGTGAAGTGCAGACTAACGAACAAATGACTGTATCCGGGACGCATTTCTATAAAACTGTTTCATCTATGGGTGGCTTGAAACGGCTTTATACCGGCCAGGAAAAGGGCTATTTTGACACATACAATCAAGGTGGGAGGTTTGGACTGGCATTGACGGGTTTTCTCAGAGTGCTGCACACCGGAATCCTTCCCATATATTTGACTTGGGTAACTTTGGGATTATTGATAGTGTTGTTTGTTATTTGCAGGATTTGGTGAGGTAGACCCCGTTAGAAATTTTGTTCTAATGGGAGTCAAAAATGGTATTTATATGATGGTATTTCTAACGGGGTAGATATGGCTATATTCTACATTTTACTGCTGTTCATAATAATTGCTGCTGTCATCGCGGTAGAAACCGACAATCTGTTAAGTTCTGTTATCTGCGTTGGTGCTATCGGTTTTGGCGGCTCTTTAATGTTCCTTTTCTTGCGTGCACCCGATATTGCCATAACTCAAATCGTGGTCGAGGTCCTGGGTTTAATCATCCTGATTCGGGCGACCATCGCTCGCGACCTCACCTTTATATCGGGTGACAGGGAATTTTTCGGAACAGTCGTTTCCATTGTCATTATCTTCGTAATTTTTCTGGCTGGTATAAAAGTGTTCGAGACTTTACCTGATTTTGGCACAGCTATCTTTACGAAGGTCCCCGAAGCCGCTTCTCAGACCTATATCAGCGAAGGATTGACCAAAACCGGTGCTGCGAATCTCGTTTCCTCAGTCATTCTGGATTTTCGTGCTTACGATACACTCGGTGAGGCAGCCGTACTGTTTGCTTCGATTATAGGGGCGACTGTTATACTTCGCAGAAACCCCAAAAAATTGCTTGAGGACATAGACTCATGAAAGGTATGACAATAATAGTGAAAACCATCGCCAGCTGGGTCAAGGTGCTCATATTTTTATTTGGCATTTATATAGTCATATTTGGCCATCTTACTCCCGGTGGCGGCTTTGCCGGCGGTGTTATTTTAGCATCCTCTTATGTATTGTTAATGCTGGCATTCGGCAGAGAATTCGCAGAGGAAAATCTTTCTCTGCCTGTTGCATCCAAGCTGGATTGCGCAGGTGCATTTCTCTTTGCCATGATAGCTGTCCTGGGATTTGTTTTTGGCGGAACCTTTTTTGTCAATTTTCTGATCGACAAATATGGCCAGCCTTTGGAGCTATTAAGTGCAGGCACTATACCGCTGTCGAATATCGCTATTGGCCTGAAGGTTGGTGCGTCATTGTTCCTGGTCATTCTTACTCTTTCGACCTGCTGTAAAGACTTTAAGCCTGGTACATCATCTGGTGGAAAGGAATAAAACTTATGCCTTATGCCTTATGCTTTTTACTGTTTATGATTGGGCTGTATTGTGCAGTCGTAAAAAAGAATATGGTCAAGATTGTCATAGGCATAATGATTATGGAATATGCCGTCAATCTTTTCCTGATTATGCTCGGCTATCGCACTGGTGGAGAGGCACCAATTATTGACAAGGGACATTTTGAGTCGGCGGGTGAACTCGCCAAATTCGTCAGCAGCTCAGTGGACCCCTTGCCTCAGGCCCTGGTGCTGACGGCGATAGTTATTAGTTTGGGTTCTTTGGCCCTGATGATTTCGATATGTATTAGAACGTATGAAAAATACGGCACCTTTGATATTACCGAGATAAGGAGGTTGCGAGGATGAGGGTGCCTTTGCCTGTTTTCATTGCGATTCCTTTAGTAACGGCTTTTTTACTCCCGGTTTTCGGTAAAAAAGGCAAAAAAATTGCGACGGTGTTAGCCAACGTGGCAACTATTTCACTGCTCGTACTGGCCGTTGTGTCTGTTGGTCAATCTCGTGTCTACGAAATAGGCAAGTGGTCCATACCGCTTGGAATCAATCTTGTTCTTGACGGTTTAAGTTCTCTTTTGCTTCTGGCTATAGGCGTTGTTAGCAGTGCTGCAATGCTCTTTAGCGTCAGATATATGGAACAATACACCGCCAAGACAAAATACCTGACCTTATTTTTGCTTATGGTCGCAGGTATGAACGGTGTTGTGTTGTCTGGAGACATCTTTAATCTGTTTGTATTTCTGGAGATTGCGTCATTGTCCTCGTATGCACTTGTCGGCTTTGGCTGTGAGCACGAAGAGCTCGAGGCATCTTTTAAGTATATGGTCCTGGGTAGTATAGCTTCTATATTTATTCTGTTTGCTGTTGCTCTTGTTTACGGCAACACCGGCACACTTAATATGGCCTATATCTCAAAAGCAATACAAAGCTCCGGTCTAAATACCGGCCTTATGTTTGCTCTTGCCTTGTTTATCGTTGGCTTTGGCCTGAAAGCTGCATTGGTGCCATTCCACGCCTGGCTGCCGGATGCACACCCGTCTGCTCCTGCTCCGATTTCAGCTATGCTGTCAGGAATACTGATTAAGACGCTTGGTGTTTATGCCCTTTGTCGGGTGATTTTCAATATATTCGGTATTTCCATTTCCATCGGCTGGTTACTGATTGTACTCGGTATCTTGAGCATGGTTGCCGGGGCATTTCTGGCGATAGGGCAGTGGGATTTGAAGCGGCTTATGGCCTATTCGAGCATCAGCCAGATTGGCTATGTAGTGCTGGGTATCGGCCTTGGAGGCCTTATCATTGCCAGAGGCGGCAATTTGGCATGGGCTTCTTTAGCCATCCTTGGTGGACTGTTTCATCTTGTCAACCACGCTGTTTATAAGTCTTTGTTGTTCTTGACCAGTGGCTCTATACAAATGGCCACCGGCACAAGACAGATGAAAGAAATGGGCGGACTTGCTGAAAAATTGCCTCTAACACGTACGACCTGCACGATTGCGTCTGCTTCTATCGTCGGTATTCCGCCGTTTAGCGGGTTCTGGAGTAAGCTGATTCTGGTTGTCGCAGCGGTTCAGGCGCAGTTTTACTGGATTGCAGCAATAATTGTCTTTGTAAGTTTGTGTACTTTAATTATGTATTTGAAGGTTCAAAGATACGTCTTTCTTGGCGAGCTGCCGGAAAACCTGAAACAAATAAAAGAAAGCAAAGGCTCAATGCTCGTCGCAATGGTTTTCCTGGCTTGTTTGTGCGTGCTTATGGGCTTGCTTATACTCGTACCGGGTTTGAAAGCCAACGTACTCGACCCTGCTGTAAAAGTGCTGACAGACGGGCTTTTATATTCGGCTAATATAATTGGGAATTAATAAGAAGGTATGAAAATATGAGGCGTCTGATTTATTTCATTTTAGCGTATATTATTTGGGTAACACTGACCTGGCCTTTTGCCAGAGTCGATGGTAATATACAAATTGACATTCAGGTTGTAATTGCAGGCCTGATAGCTTCTGCTGTTGTTGCGTTCCTGTTCCACGAAATGCTGCCCAAAGAACATCGCGTGTTTATTTCGCCGGTACGGCTCTTTTGGTTTTTGGTTTATATCCCGGTATTTTTCTATTATGTATTAAAGGCAAATTTCGATGTTGTCTATCGCGCCCTTCATCCGAAGATGCCGATAAATCCCGGAATTGTAAAAATAAAGACAAATCTCAAAACCGAATCCGGGATAACCGCATTGGCTAATTCCATCACGCTTACTCCCGGTACTTTAACCGTAGATTTAACTGACGACGGCTACTTATATGTACACTGGATTAATGTCAAATCTGACGATATCGAGCAGGCAACTAAATTTATTGCTCAGAGGTTTGAGTGGTTCCTGAAAAAAATCTTTGAATGAACAGAGGGAAAAAATGACTACGTTGTTATACATATTTTATATCGGCTTGTTTATATGCTGCTTTCTATGTTTATATCGAATAGGTCGCGGCCCCAGTGCCCCGGACAGGACCGTTGCTATCGATATATTAGGTATTGTGATTGTAGGTTTCTGTGCGTTATTATCTCTGGAGACCGGAAAAGATTTTTATCTCAACATCGCCCTTGCCTGGGCGCTACTGAGTTTTATTGGAAGCCTTGCATTGGCAAAATTTTTGGAGGGCAGAAGTTTCGATGACTGATATTGTTGGATACATTTTAATAGCAATCGGGATTTTGTTTGATATATTCGGCTGTATTGGCCTGGTACGTTTTCCTGATGTTTACAATCGTTTGCAGGCCTCGACAAAGTGTGTAACCCTCGGTACCATTTTGTTATTAGTCGGCATTGCAGTTATTAGCGGTCTTGGGCCTACCGGCACCAGGGCGATTATCTGTGCCGTGTTTATTTTGATAACTTCGCCTACGGCTGCACATGCAATTGCCAAGGGTGCTTATGCCTCCGGCGTAAAGTTATGGGAGAAAAGCGTTGTTGATAAGTATGGAGAGGACAAAGGAAAAAAGGAACAATAATTTCGATTAACAATAATAGTTAGATTATAAACGGGAGTTTGAAAATTGCGTTTGCCAAAGTTAAGAGAACTAAAAGAAGCTGTTACTGCGGTCTTTTCACCGCGATTTACTACTCGATTTCCGGCAAAGCCTTGTATAGTTCCGGAAAAATACAGGGGAAAGCCCGAATTTAACCTTGATACCTGCATCGGCTGTGGTGCCTGTGTAAATGCCTGTCCGAGCAATGTGTGTTTAACGCAGGAAGACGACCTTGAGGCCGACCCGCCGGTAAGAAGAATCACGCTCAACTACTACACCTGCATATTCTGCGGTAATTGCAGCGATTGCTGCACTACTGAGACCGGCATAAATCTCTCGAACGAGTGGGATTTGGCCGGCATGGATAGAGAGGCCATGTCGGAAACTCACGAGTTTGAGCTTCAGCTATGCGAAAAATGTGGTGCATTGATTGGCACCAAAAAACACCTCGTTTGGCTTTATGAAAAACTTGGCCCATTGGCCTATACCAATCCTTCGCTGTTGATTGCCAAAAGTGGTGAGCTGCTTACAAAGCCACAGGATGTTCAGAAACAAAAGACCCAGCCGGCTGAAGAAATCCAGATGAGCGATTTTATGCGAATCCTGTGCCCGAAATGTAAAAGCGAGCTGAATATCCGGTTATAACCCCCGTTAGAAAACAGGTTTTTTTAGGTTCAGTCCATTTGTAGAATTTCTAACGGGGTAAAAATGCTATGGGCATTGACCAACAAATCCTCCAGCAGCTAAAACAACTGAGCCGCTCTAAAACCCTTATTATTGGCGTCGGCAATACCTTAAAAGGTGACGATGCTGCAGGTCCGGTTGTTTGCGAGCAGCTTGCCGGAAAAATCTCTGCAGAAATTATAGATACCGGCACCGTACCTGAAAATTATATCCAGACTATTGTAAGAAAAGACCCGCAGAATCTGCTTATCATTGATGCCGTCGATTTTAACGCCTCGCCCGGAACAATAGAAATATTTCGGCCTGAGCAGTTAAGCTCGTTTGCTTTTTCCACGCATACGCTTTCGCCTCGGCTGTTTATCGATATGATTAAACAGCAGATAAAGGTTGATGTTTATCTGCTTGGAATTCAACCTGCTCAGACCCAATTAGGCCAAAATATATCTAATTCCGTGAGCGAAGCAATACAGCAGGTTACAGATGTTCTTGTCGAGCTTTTCCCGCTTGTAGAATAAGCTTTTATAAATTGAATCACATTGCCTTGAGCAGACGGATGGCTTTATTTACATCGGCAGGTCGGTCAAATGCCAGGTAAAAGACGGCTCGTTTGCCGATAGCTGCGCCGGAGAAACCTCGAAGATTAACATTGGCGTCAGCGAGTTTACGGCCCAGTTTGGCTCCAAGGCCCGGGCTATCAGTCGCGGCGACTCGCAATCCCTGAAGGGATTTCGTTTTTTTAAAGCCGGCTCGCCTGGCAGCTTTTTCTTTTTTTAATCCTTTGACAGGTGTAGCGAAGACCACGCCTGTTTTGGGTTTTGATGCACGGCGTGCAATCACAAATTCGAGATTGGCGCCTGCCTGGGCGAGCAGCTCAAGCTTCTCGGCTAATCCGCCGGGGCGGTCTTTTATGCCGGCTGCCCAGACGTCAACACGACTTATATCCAGTTTCATAATTTGTCCTCTCAAATATAGTATTGGAAACTTCCAGAGAAAAATTATTTTCAAATCTGCTCATCAGTTTGACCATAATCACAATTTTTGTCAATACCTAGGTCCGTGATGCCCGATTTTTGAAAGGTTGGTTCCCTGTTTGAAGATTCAAAGAAGCCCAACCGTGGGGATCTCCGCTTCGCTTCGACTTTGAAATTGGTCCCTGGCTTGAGAATTCTGAGAAGCTCACCCATAGGGATCTCCGCTTC
>CAYWUO010000073.1:0-10333 GCA_964461285.1 uncultured Pirellulales bacterium | reverse complement strand
TTGTCAAGCAATGGCCACCAGCGCCGATACGGGAGCCGTCTTGAAGTGGTGAGTGGTGATTAGATGAAGCAGTCAGACGCCGAGATGGTTTGGGAGAATTGAGTAATTTGGATAAAAATTTTGGATAGAAGGAGATAAAACGATGGATACGGTAAAGCAGAGAGCTATTGTAATTGTATTGGCTCTAACTATACTGGCTATCGGTACTATTGCACACAGCCAAAGCATAAAGCCAAAAACAGGAATCTCGAACGAGCAGCTAATAAAACAGTTACAAGCCCAAATCGAGCAACTGCAAGTTATTATCAAAGCACAAGAGGTGGAAATTCAGCGGCTAAAAGCTCTGTGTAAAGAAGCTGGTATTGATACTAAGCTGAAGACCAAACAGGAAAAGGTCGTCATGCCAACGTACAGCGTTTTGAATGAAGATGTATACGACATTCCCCTCAAAACACAAGTAGAATTGGATATATTAGTTTCGGGCGAAATTTCTGAAACCGGCCTTCGAGCATTACTCAACAAACTATACACTTCAACAAAGATGAAAAAAGGATTCAAGTACCATACCTCACCTACTAACATTTATATCTATGCTTTTACTTCAAAAGAAAGATTTGAGTCAGGTATGGGCCAGTGGATAGCCATGCTGCAACAAAGCCCTGGAGATGCCAAGCCAAGAATCGATATTAAGAAACGACAAATTGATCAAATTGGAGCAAAACCAGAGAAAAGATTTGGTTTGTCAGAGATACAACGAATAGATATTTGGAAAGAATCTGTTGTAGTAGAAGACAAGGTATGGCAAGAGGCAGAAAAACGATATCCATTGGATAATTTTGGACCAGCTGATTTATCTAATAAGCTATTTCAAGAGCAAGCAAGGAAAATGGCAGAATTCAGAGAACGACTTGAGAGACGATATAAAAATGAGATAGCGAAAAAATATGGTTTAACAAACAAACAGCTTGAAGAAATTATCAATGAGGGTGTAACTAAAGACTGGGCGTTACCAAAGTAGTGGTGGCTAAATACTAACGACTAAATACCATTAACTAAAACCCACATAATCAGTGAAATCTGTGGCTAAGAAAACTCCGTGGTATGTTGCCGGATTGCATTTCGAGTGTGTGCAATGCGGGGCGTGCTGCGCCGGGCCGAGTACCGGTTATATCTGGGTCACAAGGGGAGAGATTAAACTCATCGCGGATTTTTTGAAAATGCCGGAAAAACAGCTACGGCAAAAGTATCTCAGGCTTGCAGGTTTGCGTACTACTATAATTGAAGAACGCTCTACAAGGGATTGTATATTCCTGAAGGATGAGGCGGGTAAAAGGACGTGTATGATTTACCCGGTTCGGCCTAACCAGTGCAGGACCTGGCCATTCTGGCCGAGCAACTTGAAAAGCCCCGGTACGTGGAACGAGACAGCCCAAAAATGTCCAGGTATCAATCGGGGCAAACTCTATAGCTTCGAGCAAATACAAAAAATAAAAAAGACAAAGGGAAAGCCACAGAGGCCACAGAGAACACAGAGATAAAAAATATCAACGAATCAACACAAATAGCCACAAAGACACAAAGTCACAAAGAAAAGAGAGAATTAGTTAATTGATTAATTAGTGATTTGTTAATGGAGTTTGGAATTGCTTTGCTTCACTTGCAAAGATTTATGACTAAACTTCGTGTCCTGGTGGCAAAAGAAGAAAAAATGGTGGAAAGATGCAGAGTAACGAACGGCTTATCAAAAAAGTAGCTGAAATCTACGACTGGCTGGATTTGCAGATTGCAAATAACAGCGACCTGGCAGGGCGGTGCGATGGGTGCGGGCGGTGTTGCGTTTTCGATGATTCTGCTTCTGAGCAGAGTTTCGACCATCGTTTGTTTCTCACAACGCCGGAATTGATATATTTAACTTCAAATCCGGGCGCCGAAGGTATAAAGCCAATGTTGACAAGCCGGTGTCCCTACAATATCGATGGCAAATGCAGCGTTTATGAATACCGGTTTGCCGGATGCAGGGTTTTTTACTGCAAGGGAGATAAAGATTTCCAAAGCCGATTAAGTGAATCGGCTCTTAAAAAATTCAAATCAATCTGCGAAGAATTCGATATTGATTATCTCTATACTGATTTGGCTACCGCGTTGAAAGATTTTGCCGGCGTCTAATATTTATCAATCGGCAGGGGGATGCTGTTTTGGGGGTCGCGAAGATTGATGTATTTTGCACCGCCTAACAGCGAGCCGTATTCTTTATAGTAACCGTAGAGCTTGGCCAGCTTCTCCTCGTCGGTGGCTTCGAGATGTTGCTGCCAGGTGCCGAACTCAGCTCCCCATATAATTTCCGTGTTGTCTTTTGTGTAAAGAATGATATGCGGCTGGCTTTTGTTTTCGCGGCCGTTGAAGTTGCTTATATCTATCTGAGCGATTTCGTAAAGCAGCGGTTTGTCAGGCGTGACAGAATCATCCATTTTAGCAAGTGCAGCCAATACGGTTACAGCGGCGGCGAGGTCTTCTCTTTTAAATACTTTTCCCGCTGCAGGAGTTTTGGTCACTGAAATGCCCCTGACCTGGATAATCGGCAGATTCGGCATGGGCACAAAATCGAGCACGACCGAATCAGCATCAATGTAAAATTTACTAAAGCCGGATTTGACCATAGCCAGAGGTTTCCGCCATTGCCCGTTTATGCGAATGCTATCGTATGTGGTTTGTACTGTTATTTTGTCCAGCCAGCCAACAGAAGACAGGTTTTCTGCGATTAACTGCGCGGCGTTTTCGTCGAGCTCGAGATACTTATGGCCGGCAGCAGCAAAGATTTTTGTTTTTAGCTCGTCGGTTACCCATTCAGGCACATTTTGCAGGACCAAAGGGCCGGTCTCGGCAGGCTTGATTGACCTTACATACTTTTGAGCGAAATAAAGAGCTGCAACCACCGCTGCGACGACACAGACCGCCGCCAGAACTTTCAAAATGCTCATCAAGCTTGGCAGGCGCAGAGCCAGCTTTTGCTTTTTTCTTTTTGGGGAGGTTTTGTGTTTAAATGATATTCTTGCGGTCCTGTTTTTTGTTCGTTTTTTTCTTGCCACGGCTATCTTTTATTGCTTATCGTCCGATTGAGTTGAGATTGCGGACTATTATTTGCCAATGCAGCTTCAATGATTCTTACGCACAGCTCGCTCATCGAAAGACCCACCTTTGCTGCTGCTTTTGGCAAAAGTGAGTGTGTAGTGAAGCCCGGGATGGTATTGACCTCAAGGGTATAAGGGATTTTGTCATTGCCCAGGATAAAATCGACCCTTGCAAAATGCCTGCAGCCGAGCGTATTGAAACAGGCCAGTGCCGCCTTATTAATTTTTGCAGTCAATGCCGGGTCGTTAATCGTATCGAATAAGTATTCAGTTTGCTCATCCATATATTTTGCGTGATAATCATAAAAACCGGTTTTGCTTCGAATCTCTATAACCGGCAGTACCTGATTTTCCAATATCCCAACAGTTATCTCCCGGCCGTGGATGAATTCTTCAATCATACAATCGCCGAATTCACTTAAGCACTTTTCCGCAGCCACAATTGCTGACGTTGGATTATCTGTGATAGTAACGCCGATAGCGCTTCCCTGTTTTACCGGTTTTACTACAAACTTATCTGCAAGCTGGTTCAGCCTGCTTTGGAGATTTTCTGTATTGGCGGTAAATTCAATTGCCGCAGGAGTTGCTACGCCGGCATCGGCAAAGGCCTTTTTGCTCGCTATTTTGTCGAATGCCAGCTTGCTTGCTGCCGGGCCACTGCCAGTATAGATGAGTTCTTTGTCTTCGAGTATCTGCTGCAGTTGGCCGTCCTCACCGAATCTGCCGTGAAGCGCGATAAAAAAAACATCAATATCGCCGTCGTCAAGGATACTTAAATTGTCCGGCTGAATATCAGCGGTTACTACATCCAGGTGAGCTTGTTGTAACGCCTGGGCGATGCATCGGCCGCTTTGAATACTGATATCGCGCTCCTCGCCTATGCCACCTGAAAGAACAGCAATCTTTGTTTTGTTGTTTTTTATTTTCAATCTACTGTGACTGGTTAACTGGTTATTGGTTACTAATTACCGATTACCAAGTGCCTACTTCCAGATTTCGATTTCAAGTTCAAGTTCGATATCGAATTTTTCTTTGACTCTCTGGCTCACGGCTTCTATTAATCTCATAACATCCTGGCTTTTGCAATCTTTTTGAGCGATAATGAAGTTTGCGTGTTTCTCGCTGACAACGGCACCGCCGATTTGCAGTCCTTTAAGACCGGCCCTGTCAATCAAAGCACCGGCAGAGACTCCTCTTTGATTTTTGAATATGCAGCCGGAATTTTTCGTATTTAACGGCTGATTGTTTTTTTTATAAATCCAGATTTCCTTTATTGTTCTCATTATTTGTTCGGGTTCGGCAGAGACCAGCTGCATCCGGGCGCTCAGGATAAACTTTGCGGTGATATTTGAATTGCGGTAATCGAACATCAATTCGGGCTTGCACTTCTCGAAGGTCTTTCCATGGTTATCCATAAGGGTAACGGATTCGACGGCTGCGCCAATATCTCCGAAGTTGCCACCGGCGTTCATTCTTACGGCCCCGCCAACAGAGCCGGGTATGCCGGTGAGGGCTTCGAGGCCGGAAAGTCCTTTTTGCACGCAGGTCAGGACCAGCTTGGCCAGTTCAGCACCAGCCCATGCGGTAACCTGCTCGCCGTCGAACTGTATCTGTGCGAACTCCTCAGTTTCAAGCTTTATAACCGCCGCCCGCAGGCCCTTGTCGCTGATTAGCAGATTGGAGCCGAAGCCCAGTATGTAGATTGGAATTTTGTTTTCATTGCATCGATTGACCACTTCTGTGAGCTGTTCGATGTTTGTCGGCCTGATAAAATAATCGGCTGGGCCGCCCAGGCCATACCAGGTGCATTTCGCCAATGAATAGTTCGTTTCAACTATTTTTTCCAAGCCACTGAAGATATTCATCTGCCACCTTCCAAACGTTGCCGGCGCCCATAGTAACAACCAGGTCACCGGCAGTTACATTTTCCTTTAGATAATCGCAAATCCTGTCAAAGCCATCGATAAATATAGCTTCTGTTCCGTTAGCTCGCATTTTCTCGACCAGAATTTGCGAGTTAATTTCTTTTTTGGCCGACTGCGAGTCCCTGACGAAATAAATCTCGGGCACAATCGTTATATCGGAAAGCTTGAAGCTTTCGGAGAAGTCATTAAGCAAAAATCTTGTTCTGCTGTACTGGTGCGGTTGAAAAACACACCAGATTCGCTTTGGCTGATACCTCTGGCGTATCGCCTCCAGAGATGCTTTGATTTCAGTCGGATGATGGGCGTAGTCGTCGAGAACTGTGATTTGGCGGTACCGACCTTTTAGCATCAGCCGGCGGTCAATGCCGGTAAATTCCGGAAGCAGATTGAGCACCTGTCGAGCATCCAGCCCGATGTTGACTGCCATGGCTGTTACCGCAAGGGCGTTTAGGATGTTGTGCTTACCGGGTAAGGAAATTTTCGTTTCTCCCAACAGCCTGCTATTACGATAGACATCGAAAACATAGAGTCCATTATTTAGCTGAAGGTTCTTAGCATGGAAATCGCAATTTTCATCGAGTCCGAAGGTCTCACATCGCAGGCTGGCGGGTAACTGCCGGATGACCTTTGCCACGTTTGCATCCTGGCCGTTGGCAATTACGATGCCATCCAGCATAACTGCCAGAGCAAACCGGCCAAAGGCATCAACAATTTCATCCTCGTCTTTGTAGTAGTCCAGATGGTCGGGCTCGATATTTAGTATGCAGGCGGTTCTGGGCTTCAAGTTCAAAAAGCTTCGGTCATATTCGCAGGCCTCGGCCACGAAAAATTTGCTGTCGCCTACACCGCAAGAGCTGCCCATTTGACTGATTTCGGCACCGATGATGAAGTTTATGTCGATACCTGCCTGTTTCAACAGAAAGGCGAGCCAGCCGCTGGTTGTGCTCTTGCCGTGAGTACCGGCCACCGCAATCCCATCGTAGCAGTTCATCCCGACCCCTGCGGCAGGGGCGGGATTCATCAGCTCTCCGAGCATCTGTGCGTATTTGTATATTTTCAGGCCTTTTTCGCGTGCCAATTTTAACTCGGGATTATCCTGGTTGATAGCTGCTGAGATGACGACCGCATCTGTTTGAGGGTCGAGATTTTCGGCGTTATGACCAATTTTTATGTCAGCTCCTGACTGGCAGAGCTTATTAATAATGCTGCCGGGCATCTGGTCTGAGCCGGTCACGATAGCATTGTTTTTCATTAAAAGCCGGGCAAGGCCGCTCATACCGATGCCGCCGGCACCGATGAAGTGAAATCTCCTGCCCGCCACGGCGGGTAAACCTTTTACGCTCACCTTTTTCCCGCTCTGAACAACTTCATATCTGTGGACTGCTTTTACTTTATTCGAGTAAATTCCTATATCCTGCTGCTTCATAGCATCCTTTCTGCGCCGATTCTTCTATAGAAAAGGCACCAGCAGTTTAGCACAGAAACGGTGCAGAGGAAAGAAAAAAGACCGGGTTACATGATTCTACTTTTCTGCTTCATCAGGGATATATTCAAGCAGGTCTGCGGGAGTGCAGTTCAATGCCCTGCATAAGCTGTTCAGGGTTGAAAAGCGAATAGCCCGTGCCTTATTGGTCTTAAGGATAGAAAGGTTGTTCACTGCCAGGCCTGTTGCCTCTGCCAAGTCTTTCAGCTTCATCCGCCGGTCCAAAAGTACGTAATCCAATCGAACGTTAATCATCTGCAACCTCCTTTAGGCCAGTGTTTTAGACTCTTCAATAATGGGCAGAACTCGCCGGAGAATGACAGCAAGGGCCACGATTATTAGAATTTTGGCAGTCAATGGTATGACTTGTGGTTGAATGAGCAACAAGCGCCCGGAACCAAATTTTTCCAGCAGGTTTGCGTGTAAAATGTAGTATCGCGAAATAGCTCGGGCTATGACAACAACCGCATAAGCATATAAAATTTTGTCTGAATATTGCAGAAGCCAACGCGGCCTGTACTCAGTTTCAAGTGTGTATCTTATTAGCTGCCCTACGACCAGAACCAATAATCCGGTAAAGACGAAGTCGAAGACAAACACTGACGATGCGTATAAGAAATTTTCATCGGTATAAGGCCAGCCTATCGTACCTGCCGCGTCGGACACTGCCAGGACGCAAAGTACAAACAGCAAAAACCAGATAACGCCTCCGATGATAAGTACCCATCCAATGACCCGGGCTGCGGTACTGTACAATCGCAGTAATCCCCTGTTTTTCTCAATAAATTCATTCATTTGAGTTACCCTTTCAAATTTGACGTTTACTATTCTCGTATAATTATACACGATTATCATTATATTTTCAACGAAAAAATAATGATTTTTTAAAATTAATTTGAAGTGGAAGCATTTAGATGTATAGATGGATTAAAAAAACCGTAAGCTACTATTATAAATGGGGTTACAGCATTTCAGCCAAATTTACAGATGCAATAAAACTACTAAATACCTGACAGCCAGTTTTTGGCAAATTCCTGGAGGTCGGACAGGTCCACTTTATCATCACATGTAAGCTCAGCTCCTCCGCAGTCGCCGCAGCTGCTCTGTAACCAGTATTCGGCCAGTTTTGTAAAGTCACGGAAGTCAACATCGAGGTCGCCATCGAGGTTGCCTGTCAGATACTCCAATAGATATGTTTGACAGCCGAGCGTGCCATCTCCTTCGGCCGGCACAGGGTCCGTATGTGAAATTCCATCGCCATTGTCGTCATATTGAGGTATTTCATCGTAGTAGTCGTGACCTGCGGCATAATTAAATGCCTCTAACATACTTATATAGCCGTTGCCATTAGTGTCGGCGCCATATTCATTTTGACCGTCAAGTGCAGCTGTAAAGCCGCGAATGAACGTATTGCCATACGAGACAGCCTCCTCTATCGTAGCTGTGCAGATAACTCGCCCGGAAGATGAAAGGTCCTCAACTAATCCGCCCGAAAAGCAGGGCAACGCCACCACCGTAATCCCGGCAACCGACAATCGGTTCACCAGTTCAGCCACCTCGTCATCGTAGATGCAACCAGAGGCCATAAGTATCGCCTCGTCTATGCTGACCACGTCATTAGTGTCACCGTCCCGGTTTACGTCCATCCAGTCGAAGAGCCCCAAGCCGTCTTCGTCTCGACCGTCAACCTCGGGCAGGCCGCCGGCATATCCCAGGTCTATGCAAATCTTACCCTGAAGTCCGTCATCAAAAAGCTTGTAGGGATAACCATTTACGGGCAGCGTGCAGGGTGCATTATTATAGTTGTCCTCTAATTTGTCTATTTGGCCCCAATCATCTTCGTCAAACGTACCTGTGCTGTGATTGTACGGCTGATTACCGTCCCCGTCAAAATCATATACCTCCCCGGCGCCTGTGTTAATGTAACCATCCCGGTTCGTATCTCCGAGAGCGTAGTCAACCAGCCGCTCGATGTAAATATCATCATCCGAAACTGTGCCGGCCAGCTCTTCGATGAAAACATTATCCAGAGTAGAGACGAATTTATTTCGGTAGAATTCCGTTCCTTTGCCGGCGGCGTATTTTTTGCGAACCTTCCACTCGCCCATTCCGTGATTACAGCGGTAGTCACCTCCCGTAAAGAGACTTCGCAGTTTGAAATCGCTCTCCGGAAAGTCCGGCTCATCGCCCGGCTCAACCGACATTCGACCGCTATTGTATCCCAGATATTGTCCGCCTTCGCTCAATGGACCATTGTATCCGTAGCCGTGGCCGGTAATCCAGAAGAACAACTCATCGTCACCATCTGATTTTATTGCCAATTGGTCGAAGGCTTTTTCAAGGTTTTCGATAGTTGCCGAAAAATCAATCATCCAGTCAGGATTGTTTCCCTGCGGGTCCTTACCGTTGTGGTTAAGCAGATAGACATCCGCCGGGGAAAAACCATAGCCATTCGTGAGCATATCATAGGTCAGTTCGACATCGGTCCAGAACCGCTCTTCAGAACTGCCGTTGAGCATAACAGCGTACAGGTGTTTTACTCCGTCCGGTGGATTATCTAAAATACGAACAGTGGGCTTTAGCATTTGCTCAGCGGTAACCGAATCGACCTCTTCGGCAACAACGATGATATGCCGGCTGTCTTGCGTTAGTCGCCCGTATGAGTCCGTCACCGTCAGCAGGCAATGATAATCGCCGGGTAATTTGAATTGATGTGTCGTTGTTGCTGTTTGGGTGGAGACAAAATCCTGCACGCCGTCGGCTTCGAAATCCCAGGCGTACTTCACAATTTTGTCGTCCGGGGAAGTGCCATAGCCGAGGAACTGAACCGTCTGGCCAACGACGACTACATGGTCCGGTCCGGCAAAAGCTGACGGCCTCAGGTGAGACGTATTGTGTTCGTCGGCAGCACAGACTGTTTCGGACAGGATGAGTGCCGTAACAGCCAAGACGTTGAAAACTGTTTTGGTTTGCCGATAGCTCTTGGATTTCATTAATTGTCTTCCAACCGTGCCAAAAGTCTCCTCCTTTTCAGACTGTATATATGATTATACGGATTTTAAGTTCACTAATCAAGGATTTTTGGATAGTTGGAGGGCGAATGTGTTTTTAGAGGGAAAGCAGTTTTTAATTAACTTAAAATTCAAACCTTAACTGTTTTCTGCATCGTTTTTGCCTTCTCTGTTGTGAAAGGGGTGTCACCATTGGGCTTCAGCGTAGGGGCCTATGTAGCCTATCTTTGGCTTCGGGCGGGATTTGATGATGGCTTCTGCGATTGCGATGTCGCTTTGCTGGGTGACTTTGATATTCGAAAAGTCTGTTTCAATAATCGATACCTTATGGCCCAGCGCCTCGACGAGCTGGGAATCATCGGTTCGACCTTGCTCACCGCAGGCACTTATTTTACCTTCATCCATATTTTTGAGATTTTCGTATGCTTTTTTCAGCAGTTTTGCCTCGAATACCTGCGGTGTCTGGGCCTCGTAGAGACCTGTTCGGTCAACGGTTTTGATTATCGTATTATCTGTTACCTGCTTTATAGTTGCTGTGATAGGGCAGGCCAACATAGCGGCACCTGTTTTGGCAGCGGCGGCGATGACTTTTTCAACCCACTCTTTTGTTACGCAGCATCGCACGGCATCGTGGACGGCAATAAGCTCAATATCATCTGTGATAAGCTCCAAAGCCTTGCTTACAGTTTCGAAGCGTTTATCACCGCCGAGGAAGATTTTTACGTTGAAGAATTTGAGGTTCGTACCCCACTTTATGTTCACCAGCTCTTCATCTTCTTCAGGGAT
>CAYWUO010000072.1:0-10517 GCA_964461285.1 uncultured Pirellulales bacterium | reverse complement strand
CTCCTGCACGATGGGAGCAGGTGGAGCAAGGTGGCACCGATAGGCTCCGCTCTTTACTTTATAATGATGCCGGAGTAGTATCATTTTCGACAATTAACGACGACATTTTAATGTGGGCACATTACGCTGGAGGACACAATGGTGTGTGTATTAAGTTCCAATGTACCCAAAAAAATCACGTTAATGATTTCTTTTCAATAGCTTACCCTGTCCAGTATCAGAAACAATTGCCGAGAGTAAATTTCTATACGACTGGACCTGTCAGGAAAATGCAAGCATTTATCCTGACAAAGTCGGAACACTGGAGCTATGAACAAGAGTGGCGAATCATAGTACTTGATGCCATTCATAAATCTCGTTACGTTCCAGTGCCTGCAGGGGCTATGAACGCTATATATCTCGGTTATAAGATAACTGAGAAAAATCGAAATGCAATACTCCAAAGCATTGGCACGATGCCTTTCTTCCAAGCCAAACGTCAGTCTAATGCCTATGGTTTTGATTTTGAACTAGTTAACAATAGATAAATAGGTAGTCTTTGATTCTAATCTTTTAATTTTAAGATTCCTCAATCCCCATCCACAAGCAACCAGCGAAAGTTCAGAAAGTTATTGGAATTCCATAAAGAAATGAATACAATGATGCAACTATGGGACAGATAAAGGTACTTGACCGGAATATGGTTAATATGATTGCTGCAGGTGAGGTAATTGAACGCCCTGCCAGCGTGGTCAAGGAGCTGCTGGAGAACGGCATCGATGCAGGGGCGACGAAAATAACTGTTTCTATTGAAGATGGGGGCAGAAAGCTAATCTCGGTTACCGATAACGGCTGTGGAATGGACGTGGAAGATTTGGCCAGTGCATTTGAGCCGCACACAACCAGTAAAATCAAGACCAGTAAAGACCTGCAGGCCATATCTACGCTCGGATTCAGAGGCGAGGCATTGGCAAGTATCGCTTCGGTTGCACAGGTCAAAGCTGTAAGTAGAAAAACAGATTCGCCCGGCGCAAACTGCATTGAGATTGACTGCGGAAACAAGGGCGACGTCAGCCCTGCCAGTGCGGATTACGGAACTACCATCCAAATCAGAGATATTTTTTATAAACTGCCTGCAAGGCGCAAATTCCTAAAAACAGCCAACACAGAAATCGGCCATATTATTGAGCAATTTACCCGTATCGCATTAGCAAGATGTGATTTGGATTTAACTTTAATTCATAATGGCAGAGAGCTTTATCGGCTGGTTAGCCAACAGGGCCTTCGACAGCGAATAAGTGAATTGTTCTCATCCGAACTTGGCGAAAATTTAGTTGAAACTGAAAGCGATGAAAAAGACGTTCATATTTTCACCTTGTTGGGCAGACCCACCGATTCAAGGACGAGTAACAAATTCCAATATGTATTTCTGAACGGCCGGTTTATCCGTGATAAATTTATCTCACACGCAATCAAAGAGGCATACCGAGGCAGCATCGAGCAAAACAGATTTCCCGTGGTCTTTCTGTTTACCCAAATGCCATATGAAGATTATGATGTTAATGTGCACCCAACGAAGATTGAGGTGCGATTTTATAACGCTAATCTGGTTCATTCTCAGGTCCTCGGGGCTCTGCGTGAAAAGCTTTTATCGACAAACCTCCAGACACAGGCAAAATTGCCGACGGCTGCAAGTCCAGCCGGCACAGAGGCCCCTCAAGCAGGCCATAGAAGTCGGGAAATCGCCGATGCGATGGCTGAATTCTTCAGAAAACACAAACCCATCCCAACACAGCAGCAATTTACACGTGAACCGATGGACGTTGAGTGGGCAGCGAAATATAAAGTAACGGACACAAAGCACAGCTCGCTTCCCGTCGAGGCTCGGCCTTGCCGAGACTGGCAGCCGGAAAGAAAATTTATACAAATCCACGATAGTTTCATAGTTGCTCCCACCGATGACGGATTTATCATTATCGACCAGCACGCCCTTCACGAACGTATAATTTATGAGGTTTTGTCCAAGCGAATACGGGAAAGTAAACTCGAATCACAGAGACTGCTGATACCTGAAAGCTTCGAGCTGACCGAATCGCAGATTGATGCGCTTAAAACCAATGCCGAGTTGATAGAAAAACTGGGAATCGAGCTGGTTCCGTTCGGCCCGAGGACTTACTCTATCCAGGCGTTCCCGAGCCTGCTGGCAAAGGCGGCTCCTGCCGATTTTGTCCAGGATTTAATCGATTTACTGGCTGATAAAGGTGCGAGTCTCGATGCTCAGGGTCTGCTGGATGAGGTTTTGAATATGGCTGCTTGTAAGGCCGCGATAAAGGCCGGCCAAAAGCTGAGTGACAGTGAGATAGAACAACTACTGGCAGATGGAAAAAAGGCGGAATTTGCGGGTCGCTGTCCGCACGGCAGGCCCACAACAATAAAATTTTCGATGGCTGAGCTTCAAAAGCAGTTCAAGCGAACATGATATGAAGTTTCTATGGATATTGTTGATAATTGCATTTATCTGCTTAACAACTTTTGTTGTAATATATCATAATCAGGATAGAACCTCTGAGCTGAATTTAACCAAATCTGCGAACAAGCCCACAAGGATTGCTTGCCTTGCACCTAACCTCACAGAAATTCTTTTTGCACTCGGTCTCGGTGAAAGAATCGTTGCGGCCTCCAGCGATAGCGACTATCCACCTGAAGCAGCTAACAAAAATAAGGTGGGGACATTCTGGTCGCCAAATACCGAAGCCATAATAGCATCCAGGCCGGATTTGGTGATTACACTTTGGTTCGAGCAGCAAAAAACAGTTGCAGAGAGCTTAAGGAGACTCGGCTATCAGGTTTTGTCGTTAAAAATAGAGAAAGTCGAAGAGCTTTTTACGGCAATTGAGAAAATCGGAATTGCAACAGGTTGCAAACAGGATGCCGACGAATTGACTAAAAATATCCGCATGCAGTTAAGCGATTTGAAACAGGAACTTTCTTCGGCAACCAAGGTCAAGGTGTTGTGGGTGATTCAGACCGAACCTTTGCGGGTAGCCGGCAGAAACACCTTTATAAATGAGTTGATAGAGTTGTGTGGCGGGGAAAATGCCATCGGCCCTACTATCGCCCAGTATCCACAAATAGGTACCGAAGAGCTTCTTGCCTGTGGCGTTGAAGCTATTATCCAATCTGCAATGGGAGCAGGCAACATAACTGCTCAGCAGCAAGCTGCGGAGACGTTCTGGAGCAGATGGCCAAGTTTACCTGCGGTCAAAAATAACAGGATTTACGTTGTCCAGCCGGATACAATCCTGAGATTGGGCCCAAGACTGCCACAGGGAATACAGTCGATTGTCCGTTATCTGCACCCGGAGATTTTTGCACAAACTCCCTTGGTAGAACAATGAATCAGGTGAATTTATGACCGAGATTCTAACTGCAAAAAAATTAGCTATTAAAGTTATTCTCTGCCTGATGGTGTTGGTGATAGTAATGGGCTTATGCACTTCAGTGGGAACACAAAATATTTCCCTTAAAAAGGTTTTTGATGGTCCAGGTCAGTCGGCGGGTGAGAATATTGATTATGAAATTTTCGTTGTTAGATTGCGACGGGTAATACTGGCATCTCTCGTAGGAGCGGCCCTGGCGAGTTCCGGTGTGGTGTTACAGGCAATCTTACGAAATCCACTCGCCGACCCGTATATTCTCGGGATATCCAGCGGCGCAGGTTTAGGGGCAATTATTGCAATTTTGTCCGGTATAAGCTGGACGTTTTGGGGCGGCTCAGCAATAACGGCCTTCGCATTTGCCGGCGCTTTGGCAACGGTGTGGCTGGTCTGGTTCATCGGGCATTTTTCCGGAAAATCGCAAGTGACAAATTTGCTGCTGGCTGGGGTGGTGGTAAACGCCTTCTTTTCCGCGGTGATAATGTTCCTGACATCAATAGCAAAAAGTGAACAATTGCGCTGGACAGTTTACTGGCTAATGGGCAGCATAGGTGATAAAGAACCATTAGTATTATGGATTAGCGGTGTCTGTATTCTGGCAGGGATAATTTGCCTTTTTGTTGTTTGTTATAGCTTAAACGTCCTGACGCTTGGAGATGAGCAGGCGAGAGGTCTGGGTATTAACCCGACAAAAACCAGATTAGCCGCTTTTGGCTTTGCAGCTTTTATCACTGCTATCGCAGTTAGTCTCAGCGGACTTATCGGATTCATAGGGCTTATCATCCCTCACGGAGTTCGCCTGGTATTTGGTCCTGACCATCGCCAACTTCTGCCTGTTAGCGCGATAATCGGGGCTGCTTTTTTAGTTGCAGCAGATACGCTTGCGAGGACGATTTTCGGCCAGGAGCAACTGCCGGTGGGTGTAATAACAGCTATTGCCGGTGGGCCTTTCTTTCTTATTTTGTTAGCTAAATACAGCAGAAAAGTCGGCTGGTTAAAATGAGCAGCATAAATGTTAAAAATTTGAGTTTCAGCTATCGGCCCAAAGAGATACTTTTAAAAAATATCAGCTTTAATGTAATGCCGGGTGCATTTTTGTCAATAGTAGGGCCAAACGGGGCAGGCAAAACAACTCTATTGAACCTGCTTTGCGGGCTTCTGAAGCCGCGAGCAGGCTCCATAAAAATCGACGGAGCACTTATAGAATCATATTCAATCAAGAAGCTTGCACAAACGGTTGCCGTGGTTCGACAGGAATTTGTGCCTGTATTCGACTTTACGGTAACAGAAATAGTGTCAATGGCGAGAGCCCCCTATTTGGGGAATTTCGGTTTTGAAAGCAAAGACGACAAGAAAATTGTATCCGAGGCACTTGAGCTGACAGAAACAATCCAGTATGCCCGGCGACCACTCGCTCAGCTAAGCGGAGGTGAGAGACAGCGGGTTTTTATCGCGAGGGCACTTGCAACAAACAGCCCGATTCTGCTTCTGGACGAACCGACAAATTTTCTGGATTTGAAACATCAGGTAGGGATATATGATTTGCTCAAAACAGCTCAACTCGAAAAAGGCAAAACAATCGTAGCAGTAACGCATGACATAAACCTTGCGGCACAGTACTGTGACGAGACTTTGCTGCTGGGAGCCGGCGGCAGTTACCAGTACGGTTGTTCCAAAGACGTCTTTTGCCCTGAACAAATCGAAGAGGTTTTTGGTGTCAGGACATTTACAGGTGAGATTGGACAGGAAAACTTTTTCATTCCCTTAGGCAAATTTGCAAAAGATAGCAAACAAATCAAAAATGAGCGTGACAAAAATTGACAACACAATGAACGCTACTACAAGTGCTTATTTTTAATGTACTTACCTCATGCACACATTTTGCTTGCAAAAATTGTTGACGCTGTCTATGCTTCGCAACACGGTATCGCAACTTTGGATGAAATAATAACTGTACACTATATGCATTCGTATGCTATAATATTGAATTTAAAGGCATAAACAGGTTTAGTACTAATAAGGGCAGGCAGAGAAGTGACTCAGAAACGTAAAAAGACAACAAAAAAGAAATCAGGCTCAACTGGCGCAAAGAAAGGTCGTTTGACTGCCGCGAATATTGAGCATTTTAAGAATGTGCTCTTGGAAAAACGCAGCGAAATTCTAAGAAATGTGAACGAATTTGAGGATGAAGCTCTTAAGAAATCCCGTCTTGATGCAACGGGGGACCTGTCAAGTATGCCAATCCACATGGCCGACATTGGAACCGATAACTACGACCAGGAATTCGCTTTGGGATTAATGGACAGCGAAAGAAAGTTACTAAGAGAAATTGATGATGCACTGGAGCGTATCGAGCAGGGAACTTATGGAATTTGCGAAGGTACTGGTAAAAAAATACCCAAGGCCCGGCTTGAGGCGAAATCATGGTCCAGATACTGCATTGAATATGCCCGAAAGCTGGAGCAGGGTCTTGTAACAAAGCAAGAGCAATCAACACCAGAGCTGAATGATTATGGAAGCGGAGACGAATCAGAGGAATAATCCAAGGCCCAGAAGGTAACGTGAGGAGGGAAGTATTTTTTTATCAAACAACGTGGGGTAACCAACATCAGGTAATGAAATTGGAGCTTTTGTAGCCATCAAGCTGGTTTTCTAACAGTTAGAAATCGGCCGGACAAAGTTTATTTTATTCTGTGCTCAAACAATTAGTAACAATATGAAACATAGATGTCCAGTCTGCCACAAGAACGTTAATGTATCACCCGGGGAACGAACCGAAGCAGCAAAGTTCTTTCCTTTCTGCTGTGAGCAATGCAAGCTGATAGATTTGGGCGCCTGGCTGGACGCCAAATATAAAATAACTTCCGAATTGCAAAAGGACCAGCAAGAATCCGATGAACCGCCCGACGATTTCTCCGACGCCCTCTTAGATAGTCGCTAAGTGTAGTATTTAAAAAATAAAATATTATAATATTTGTTGAAACTGGTCGTTGATTAGCTATATATTAGCATTTATTCTTTATAAATAACAATTATAGTTTTTTTTGAAAGGAAGCAAAATGGTTAACGAAAAAGAATCGTCTACAATTTTTGACAACCTTCTTTTCCTTAAAATATTCCGAACCTTTCGCATCGCTATTCAGCCAAGCAAGTTGATAATTGCCTTTCTGGCAATATCTGTTATATGCCTGGCCGGCTGGATTATGGACTTAATCTCTACTGCCGCATTATCTTCATCATATGATAGTGGCGTATTTTCCAGACTTTGGTACATTGCTAACGAAAGCTTTCATGGTGCGTTAACATCGTTATTTGAATGCAATATTCTGGGTGTATTCACACGGTTCGCTGACTATTTCTCAGCGGTGGGCTCAATTTACAAGGACCATTATATCTATTGCACAATTTTTTATGTTATAAAACTTGCAGTTATTTCCATCTGTGGAGGAGCTATATGCCGAATTGCCGCTCTTCAATTTGCCCGGGGTGAAAAACCAGGCTTGACTGAAGCGCTGCGTTTCAGTACGAAAAAGTTTATGAGCTTTTTCACCGCACCTTTGGCACCAATCGGCATAATTATCTTCATAAGTTTATTTATTTATCTACTGGGATTAATAGGTAATATTCCACGGGTTGGCGAGTTAATAATGGGTATCTTTATCTTCCTGGCTTTGGTTGCAGGAGCATTAATTTCGGTCATTCTAATAGGAACCATTGCCGGATTTAACCTGATGTTCCCTGCCGTTGCTTGTGACGGTTCAGATTGTTTTGATGCGATAAGCCGTTCTTTCAGTTATGTATATGCAAAGCCATGGCTAATGGGCTTTTACACCACAATAGCTGCGGTCTATGGCGCTATCTGTTATGTTTTTATACGGTTTTTCGTCTTTTTGATGCTGCTGTCTACATACCGATTGTTGCAGTTTGGTATACTGGGTGACAACAACAAACTTACAGCAATCTGGGCCAAACCAAGTTTTGGTAATCTGTTTGATTTATCGAGTTTTACATCCACTAATTGGGCACAATCTATTGCTGTTTTCTTGATAAACTTATGTTTATTAGCCATTATTGGCTTAATAGTTTCTTTTATAATGAGCTTTTATTTTTCCGCTAATACAATAATCTACACGCTTTTACGCAACAGGGTCGATAATACAGCTCTGGATGATATTTATACTCCCACTGACGAGGGAAAAAATGAGATAGAATCCAAGTCTGAATAGACACAACAGCAAACAAAGGAAAAAGCTAAAGCCAAAAACACAGCCAAAACTATCATCCTTAAAAAGCAGTAGAGAATATTGGATTTACCATCTGATACATATCATTGCCTGGGTATATCAATTATAAAAAGCAATAAGAATATTTCCTTGACAATTGCCTAAGCTGTTGTTAAAATTAGGCTTATGAGTGATTATGTGGGGTAACAAATATGACGATAAATAGCGTATGCCAGACTCAAGTATAAACAGCAATCAAGAACAAGAGAACTTAGAGCACCCGTTTTCCCGCCCTGCTATAC
Organism: uncultured Pirellulales bacterium; assembly: GCA_964461285.1. Lineage (GTDB taxonomy): Bacteria > Planctomycetota > Phycisphaerae > Sedimentisphaerales > Anaerobacaceae > CAZBWE01. The sequence goes on along the minus strand of CAYWUO010000072.1, from coordinate 2,576 downwards.
TGTTAACACTCCGCAAACCTCTTATTATATTTGCTCATGTAGCTGTTTTTTCCGCCTCTTTGATGCTCTCTTTCCTGCTGGCGAATTATATGGAATTCAGACAGGACTGGCTTTTAGATAGATATCCTCTTCTGCTGTTGTTTTTTATCATAATTAAGGTTCCGATATTCGGACTTTTCAAGCAGTACCGCGGCTGGTGGCGCTACGCCGGTATATCAGACCTTATCGGAATATTGCGGGCTTCTCTCGTTAGTACCCTGATAATAGTGGTCTTGTGGTATGCTTTATTTATGACATTTATGAGGGTTGGTGAAACCTCTACCAAGGAGCCACAGGGCGTAAACTTAATTCTTCACAAGTTACAACAGAATGAACAGCTACAGTCCATACGCGAGATCAGCCAGGGTGTATTTGTGGCTGATATGTTCGGCACAGTTTTACTGCTCGGCGGATTGCGGATATTAATACGGCTGTACTACGAGGAATTTCGCACGGCTGAAAGCGGCAGATTGAAGCGATTTCTAATCGTAGGCGCAGGCAATGCAGGCGAAGCGCTACTAAGAGAAATTCACCGTATGCCTATCGCCGAATACGAAGTTATCGGCTTTATCGATGATGAACCTGCCAAAAAAGGCATTAATATCCATGGAATCTCAGTGCTTGGAACTGTCGAACAACTGCCCAGGATATGCGAAGAACGCAACATCGAGGAAATTGCCATCGCAATACCATCGGCAAGCCATCACCAGTTAAGGCGAGTCGTTCAGGTATGCGAGGGTACGAAAATTCGGTTCCGTACTGTGCCATCAATTACTGATATCGCTTCAGGTAAATTCCGTGTTTCCCAGATTCGAGACGTCGATATCAACGACTTGCTTGGTAGAGAAGCTGTTGAGCTTGAGCTGGACTTAATAGAAGCTTTCCTCAAAGATAAGATAATTCTCGTTACCGGTGCCGGCGGCTCAATTGGTTCGGAAATGTGCAGACAGGTATGTAATTTCAAACCGAAGCTGCTTTTGCTGATTGAGCAGGCTGAAAATCCGCTGTTCTACATAGAGCGGGAACTACGCAAGAAATTTCCCGAAGCCAGAATAAAAACAATTATTTGCAATATTACCGACAGAATACGTGTCGAGGGAATCTTCAAAAAATACAAACCCGAGGTTGTTATACACGCAGCAGCTCACAAGCATGTGCCTCTGATGGAGCTTAATCCCGGAGAATCCATCAAAAACAATGTTATAGGTACACAAAATATAGCCGATGCCGCAGATAAATATGGAGCTTCCAACGTTGTAATGATTAGTACGGACAAAGCTGTCAATCCGACAAGCATAATGGGCTCGTCCAAGCGAATCGCGGAAATATATATTCAGGGTTTAAATAGAACCAGTAAAACGCATTTTGTAACTGTGCGGTTCGGCAATGTATTGGGTTCCGATGGCTCGGTCGTGCCTATTTTCAAGAAGCAAATCGCCGATGGCGGCCCAGTAACAGTTACACATCCAGAGATGAAGCGGTATTTTATGACCATACCCGAAGCGAGCCAACTCGTTCTGCAGGCGGCAACAATGGGAAAAGGCGGAGAAATCTTTGTGCTCGATATGGGCGAGCCGGTAAAAATCGTGGACCTGGCCAGGGAGCTTATTACTCTCAGCGGATTCAGGCCTGGAGAAGATATTGAAATGGTCTTCACAAATCCCAGGCCTGGCGAGAAACTTTTCGAAGAGCTCTCGATAAAAGGCGAAAATATGCAACCCACGAGACATCCGAAAATCGCTATATGGAAAAATATTCCGATGGACCGGGATAAGATTCTCACAGCTATAGACGAGCTGATAACTATCGCCCAAACGCAAGACTACGCCGAAATCGTCAATAAAATCAAAGAGCTCATACCGGAATATATTGGCAGCAATAATAACAATAACACTACAATTAAAGAGAGCTACAATACTGCTTAATTCATCTATACTACAGACCCAAGACCACATAAGAAAATTGGCTTTGGGATTTTTGAGCCAAAAATCAATGTCAGTTCCATAGCCCCCTATATTACAAGAACTTACAGTCGCCCTATTTCTGAAAAAATTGGCTTTGATTGGCTTTGAATTGGGTTTGTTTTGGGTTTGTTTTGGGTTTGTTTTGGGTTTGTTTTGGGTTTGTTTTTCCCAGGGTAGTTCATGGTTAATTGTTCATAGGTCGTTGATATAAAAGAAGTTAGGTTCATTTGGACACCTGGTGAAATTGGCTTTGGGATTTTTGGGCTAAAAATGGGGGTTGCGTTTTCATAACCCTTTGATTTATCATAACTTACGTTCACGCGATTTTTCATAAAATTGGGTTTGTTTTGCATAAAAGGTCATAATTGATTGATAATATTTCAACCGCGGATTACGCGGATTTACACGGATTTTAGCCACAAAGACATCCGCCTTCGCCAAGGCTTCGGCGGACAGGCTCCGGCACAAAGAATCAACCACGAATTTACACGGATTTACACGGATAAGGCTTTGCCGATGCCATTTTTCAAATGGCTTTTTAGACAAAGCATTCAACTTTCCTCGAAGCAAGCT
>CAYWUO010000071.1:6492-10663 GCA_964461285.1 uncultured Pirellulales bacterium | reverse complement strand
GTTTTGACCAAGTGTCCATTGTCCATTTTTCATTGTATTTCCTTGTCATAAATACGGTTATGAACATTTGATTTTTTTTAAAATTGGGTTTGTTTTGCATACTTTGGTCAATTTGATTGACCAAAGAGTGAAGCGCATCTCGTGAAGCGTGAAGCGTTTTTAGTCGCTGGTCGCTAGTCGGTTGTATTGGTTCATAGTTGGCTAAGCCTTTGTATAAATGGATTTATGGTTCGATTTTTATGACTCCTTCGACATGCTCAGGACAAGTTGTTCTAAAAGACGTGGCTTGCTAGCTCTATTCGTTCGGTTCTCCGCAGCCCGGTTTTCGGGCCTCCCCCAATTGTCTTTATTGTACCAGACACGGCCCACTTTTCAACTAAAAAACGGCATTTTTTGAGAAAAAAAGCCGGCTTTTCCGCAACTTGTTATATACTAAACATTAGCGAATAAGAAAAAAATTTGATTTATTGAAATAAGCTTTTCTGATAAAATCCAATAAAAGGAGAAGGCAACCAGGAGCGGAAAGCTCAATAATCATCAGTGGTGTATTTAACCAAGTCTTTGTCCAATGGCGAGGCAGACTTAGCAATCCTTTCGTTCTTGAACTAAACGATACGTAGTAGTGGCATTCCCAAGTATCGTGCCCTAAAATCTCCCTCGTTAATAGCCAAGACTTTACATAAATCCTTGATATTTAATCCTAATTCTTGTCGACATGTCTCAACAAGCTTTCTAATAAGGCTTGGTTCCTCCTCCGGAAGGACGATGGGTTCTTCTGTTCGATATCCAAGAATCCCAAGCTTTGTGAAGTACCGCCTCTTTTGAGAGTGACTTATGATTTCTAAATCAAATGCTCGCATAATTATTGCGGCAATCGACACTTTCCACTTTCGTTTTAACTCTACAGCCCGCTCGAGTGAGAATGGAACCAGATCTAATTCTATCTCATCTTTTGGCATCAAAAACGCAGACGCAAAGCGGTTGGCCTCTTCTTCCATACGGGGCGTAGGGTACTCATGCATCACAATATGTCCAATTTCGTGCGATAGCGTAAATCGCATTCTATCCGTCGGTATTTGACTATTTACAAAAAAGACAGGCGGCATTCCACTAATCCAGCCGCTCTGGGCATCAAGTTTACGAGTTCCTAAGTCATACTTAAAAACAATCCCCCCGGCATTCTCAATAGTTCCTATAACGCTTTTGATGGGTCCAAGAGGTAATTTCCATTGCGCACGCACTAGTTCTGCTATCTGCTCAGCATCGCTATATTCTTCGATGTCATAGTGATGGAATTTATATGCGCACTTAATCTCTACGCTATTTAACAGACTCTCTATCTCTGAGGTTCTTATGCTAAGATCAGCTTGTATTTTTTTGAGTACATGAATGGGCATATTAAGTCTTTTGCGATGGAAAATTCCGCTCACCCCCAAGCCCCTAATAGCGATATCTCTCGTAAAAAAATTCTGAGGGTAGTCTAAAGCCTTAACGATTTTACCCAAAGCTTCTTTAGTTAACGGCTGTTCGCCTCTTTCAAACTTGGACACACTAGCTTGCGAGATGCCTGTCTCCAGAGATAGTTTCTTCTGTGTTAGGCCGCGAGATTCACGCGCCAACTGTATCATTTCCCCACGGACTTGCTGCATGATTAGAGCCCTATTTTGCGATAGAGTTTAGAATATACAATTGTCAGTTTCATCGGAAAAGAACATATAAGGACTATGAACGAAAACGAGACGCATAGTCCTAATCTATACTTATTCAGTGTGCATCGCTTACCTTACTCACTGTGCTTTTCCGAACTACAACAAACGGCTGGTCTGGACTTGGTACAATGGTGATTTCTGAGCGCTCTTTCTTCTTGCTCTCTGGTAATATCAGGGACCACTGGAGTTTGCCCAATGCCCAGCATACTATATGGGCGTCTCTGTACAATCCCAAATCATTTAGCCTGTATCCAGCGGTGACAAGCGTCACTGGGCCTCGAAACAAGGTATGACTGTCAAACGCCCTTTGCTGATCTGTTTAAATGTTACACGGGCTCAGATTCCGGCGTAGTTTCTTGAATCTTAGGAAAATACGCTCATCAAAGTCAACGACTATAAATCCTGTCTCTGTGTACACCGAGATCCCCGGTTCTTTGGTACCAAAAACTTTTCTTGCCTCGAATTCCATGTGATCATGCACATTGCTGGCCCAACTCCGCGAAGTCAGCGGATTGCAATAACTGGGTTCTCGTTGCCGCAGTTCTTCCGAAGCATTAATTCCTTTCAGAATGCACCGCATTATATCCTCGTAATGTGGCGAGAGTATCTCGCGTGCTTCCTCGCCTGTTAAGATCCAGTCCTTGAAAAACCTACTTTGTGATTCCATTTCAAAATATCCTTAAAATTTATGATGCTGATTTCATATTAGGTATTATCGCACAACCGTGCGCATAAAACAAGCAAAATATTCGAGATAATATTCCTAATCTTATTGTATTAGGCGTAAGTCTTTTTTAAATGGGGTCTTATGTACAAAAAAATTTCTTTATTCCATATATATTTTGGGGCTCATGTTGAACAATTTTATGGAATTTCTTTGATTTTTCGGGATTCTCCTTTTGTTTATTGATAAGTATTTATATATATGTTTATACTTATATAAATATCTATAGCTTTATAAAATGACTCCAAAAGATATAATTGAAAAAGTTTCCGGTTTAACAAGAGAGCAACTAACATATTATGTTAGAATGGGATATGTAAATCCTCGGAAATACAATAGGGGCAAGAATGAATATAGCGAGTTTTCTGGAAAGGATTTACTTGTAATTGAAAAGGCTTTTCACTATATTGAGGGATTTGGCACTACACCTAAAATTGCTTTCGGAAAGGCACGTGAAGAGCTAAAACAGCTTGAACTTAGATTTAAATAGGGTATCTTTCTATGAAAAGTGACGAGTCGCGGCTTTTGAAAATTCTGAGAGAAAAATCTGTTTCTTATGGGGAAATCACCTTGTCTTCTGGCAGAAAAAGTAGTTATTATGTCGACTCAAAACTAACGACATTTGACTCAGAGGGTGTTTCTCTAGTGGGAAAACTGGTTTTTGAAATCATCAAGGAAAAAGGTAAAGCAATTTCAGCAGTAGGCGGTTTAACGATGGGTGCTGATCCCATAGCCATCTCAACAATAATTGCTGCGTTGAATGAAAATTATCCACTAAAAGGCTTCTCCGTGAGAAAGGAAGCAAAGAAGCATGGAAAAAGAAGACTTATCGAGGGCAATCTAGATGTTGAGGATAAAGTGGTCATTCTTGATGATGTTATAACTACCGGTACTTCAACAGTAAAAGCTATTGAGGCTGTTAGGGAATTTGGGTGTGATATCATAATGGTGGTTGCTTTGGTTGATCGCATAGAAGGTGGTACTGAAAAAATAAAAGAGATGGGATACGAGACCCGCGCGATTTTCACCATTGATGAATTATTGGATTCAACAAAACTAGGGGAGATTAATTCGAATGGCAACACTCAAGAATCTAATATCTTTAGTGAACAAGGGTTTTTACGAAACCAATATACTTGAACTGCTGGGAGCATCCGAAAAGCTTCTTCAAGCTGGTGAACATAAACTAGTGTTCTTTACCCTTAAAAGTTTGTTTTACGATTTATCTATCTTCTACAGTGATACCCCTGTCTTAACTGAAAGAGCTCAAGTTTTGACGGATGGGCTTAAAACCAAAATACTAGAACTTCTCAATGATATTAACAGTGTGAATTGGTCCTCCTTAGAGGTTCTTATTTCGCTGTATCAATCCAATAAGGCAAAGCTAAAGTAACATACTTAAGGACGAAAGCTATACTCTCTCGCTGTAGGTAATTCAGTGGTTTGCTGGGTTCCGGATAGAGACATTCCGGAATCTGTGCTACGCTTCGAGGATCTCCGATACGCTACGAAGAATTCTGGACCCCTGCCTAAGGCATGCTTTGTAAGAGATTGGACATTAATGCCTCCAGGAAATCCGAAATCCTAAGCACGAAATCCGAAACAAATTCGAATTACCAAAATTCAAATGACAAAAGCATTCTGGATTCCTCGACTACGCTCGGAATGACCCCGCCCACAGGTGGCGGGGCTAAACGACCCCGCACTTACGTTTGGGGCTCGGTAAAATCACATCGCC
>CAYWUO010000071.1:0-6392 GCA_964461285.1 uncultured Pirellulales bacterium | reverse complement strand
ATAATTGACGGATGGCAGTGAACAGATGACAGACGACGGAAGACAGAGGGCAGAAATACTTAATAAACTGCGTATAAGCAGCCGAAATTAGTTGACAGGCAGCTTATAGTATTGTATAATTAGCGCGTATTTGTGTGAAAACATGCAAATACGGCCCTGAGACGCCCGCTTGTTGCGGGGGTTACGGGATTATGGCAGGGTTTAAATCTTCGAGTTGTTTGGTCGTTTTTTCGAGTAAAAACGGTTGGCCTCTCGAAGCGGATCCGAAGAGCCATAGTTGGGAATTTCCGAAAAACGGGAGTTCTTCCGGAATAACGAAATGTTTATCAGGAAAGGTGAAAAAAATGAGTTCAAAGGCACGTTCTTCGGCTAAATCAGCCGACAAATCCGCCTTCGATAAAGCTACGGCGGACAAGTCCACTTCCCGCTCAAAGACGGGAATGACGTCCCTGGGAAAACAGGACAAAGCAGGTGCCCAGATAATAGTCGATTCTCTGATTGAAGAGGGTGTCGATACGATGTTCGGCTATATCGGCGGCGTGGTCCTGCCTTTATTCGACCGGCTATACGATGCGCCGATTCGCTTCATTAATCCGCGGCACGAACAGGGCGGCTGCCATATGGCAGATGCCTATTCCCGTGTGAGCGGAAAGGTGGGCGTTATGGTGGCGACCAGCGGTCCCGGGGCCTGTAATCTGGTAACCGGCCTTGCCACGGCGATGATGGACTCGGTGCCTATAGTTGCTTTGACGGGACAGGTCCGCACAGAGCTTATCGGTAATGATGCGTTTCAGGAAGCGGATACTACCGGTATTACCCGTCCGGTTACAAAGTACAATTGTATAGTCAAGGACGTCAAAGACCTGGCCCGGCTTATCAAAGAGGCGTTTTATATAGCATCGACCGGCAGGCCCGGCCCGGTGCTTATTGATATACCCGTTGATGTTGAGGTCAGCAGGTACAGTATCGATAGGCCGGTGGAGATGGATTTGCCCGGTTATCGTCTGCGGCCCAAAGGAAACGCAAGGCAGATATCAATAGCGGCAAAGGCGATAAACAAATCCGAGCAGCCGGTGCTTTATGTCGGCGGCGGGATTATCAGCGCAAACGCCTCCGATGAATTAAGACAGTTGGCCAAAAAAGCGCATCTGCCTGTAACGATGACGCTTCTGGGGCTTGGCAGCTTCGACCAGAGAGAGCCCGAATCACTGGATATGCTTGGTATGCACGGCTCTGCTTATGCTAATTATGCCGTGCAGCAGTGCGATTTGCTGATAGCGGTAGGCGCTCGGTTCGATGACAGGGTTACGGGCAAGCTCGCAACCTTTGCTCCGAATGCGAAGATTATCCATATCGATATCGACCCTTCGAGTATATCGAAGAACATTCGCGTGGATATTCCCGTCGTTGGCGATGCAAAAGAGATACTTGGTGAGCTGATTAAAGAAGTTGAATTCCGAGAGAGAAAGAAGTGGTTTAACAAGATTTCCGAGTGGAAGAAAAAGTATCCTTTCCGCTATGACAATACTTCGTCGAAGATAAAGCCGCAGTATGTTATCGAGGAGATTTGCCGTCAGACCGAAAACGGCGCGATTATAACTACCGGCGTCGGGCAGAACCAGATGTGGGCAGCTCAATTTTATAAATTCATCAGGCCCAGGCAGCTCATAAGCTCCGGCGGACTCGGGACGATGGGTTATGGTCTGCCGGCTGCCATAGGCGCTCAGATAGCAAAGCCGGATGCGACCGTTATAGATATTGACGGTGACCACAGCTTTAATATGACGATGACGGAGCTTTCGACGGCTGTCGAGCACAATTTGCCGATAAAGGTTTGTGTTTTGAACAATGGGTATATGGGAATGGTTCGACAGTGGCAGGAGCTTTTCTATAATAAGCGTTATTCCAAGACCTATCTGGCCAATCCCGACTATGCGGCTGTTGCGCGTGCGTTGGGTGCGGTCGGAGAGACAGTTGACAAGAAAGCCGATGTTCCGAAGATTATTAAGTCGATGTTGAAAGAGAAAAAACCCTGTGTTGTTGACTTTAGGGTCGAGCGGGAGGAAAATGTCTGGCCGATGGTTCCGGCCGGCAAAAGTATAGATGAGATGAGCGGGCTTGATATACTGGAAAGTATGGCGTAGAAAATTTAGAACCAGGAATTGAGAATTAAAAATGAAACATATAATAAGTGCATTGGTTGAGAATAAACCGGGCGTTTTGGCCCATATTGCCGGGATGTTTGCCGCGAGAGCGTTTAATATTGATTCGCTTGTTGTCGGCCGAACGGAAGACCCGAAGATGAGCCGAATGACGATAGTCGTTGTCGGGGACGACAGGGTCGTTGAGCAGGTACGCAAACAATTAGCCAGGATTGTTCCGGTTGTTAAGGTTCAGGATTTTGTCGGTCAGCCGATTGTTGCCCGCGATTTAATGCTGATAACCATATCTGCGCCGCCGGAGAAAAGGCCTGAAATAATGTCTATGATAGAGATGTTCAGAGGCAAGGTTGTGGATATCGCCCAAAAGACACTTACAATAGAGGTCAGCGGACCGGAAGCAAAGATAGAGGGCTTTATTAATGTTTGCAAGCCTTATGGCATAAAGAGCGTAGCCAGAACCGGAACAATCGCCGTGTCCAGACAGGCAAAAATCGAGACGTAAATCGGCATATCTATATCACCATTGAATTATCCGCCTTGTAATTTATTCGAGAGGCAAAAAAGCGTAATTCTTTGCATTACAGGGAGCTTTTTGTATAATTGAAGTTTTGCGATTTTGGGTTGAGAAAAGCAGAAACTAAACGTGGTAAATTCTGTCTAAAAGTAAAGAGAAAGGAGAAATCAGCCATGGCGGCTAAAATTTATTATGAGAAGGACGCCCCGATAGATGCGTTGAAGGGCAAAAAAGTGGCGGTTATTGGTTATGGAAGCCAGGGCCATGCCCACAGTCTGAATTTACGTGATAGTGGAATCGAGGTGGCAGTGGCTGAGCTGCAGGGTACCGATAACTATAAGCTCGCTCAGGAGCATGGCTTTAACCCGACTGATATAAAGACGGCTATGGATGGTGCAACATTGATTATCGTAACGCTGCCGGATGAAGTTCAGTCAAAAATTTACGCTGAGCAGATTGGGCCCAATTTGGTGGCGGGCCAGACACTCGGTTTTTGTCACGGCTTTAATATCCATTTCAAGTATATCGTACCGCCTAAAGATATTAACGTTGTGATGATTGCACCGAAGGGGCCAGGTCATCTTGTTCGCAGTGAGTTTGAGAAAGGCGGCGGCGTGGCGAACCTGATAGCTATCCAGCAGGATGCAACCGGCGAAGCCAAGGCAATTGCTCTTGCCTGGGGCAATGGTATCGGCGGCGCCAGAGCAGGCATTATTGAAACCACTTTCAAAGAAGAAACAGAAACGGACTTGTTCGGCGAGCAATGTGTTCTCTGTGGCGGCCTTACATCGCTTATTAAAGCCGGCTTCGAAACTTTAGTCGAGGCTGGATACCAGCCGGAGCTGGCATACTTCGAGTGTATGCACGAGGTGAAGCTGATAGTTGACCTTATGTATCAGGGCGGTATGAGCTATATGCGATACAGCATATCCAACACAGCAGAATACGGCGACTTGACGCGTGGGCCGAGAATTATCACAGAACAAACCAGGGCCGAAATGAAAAAGATACTATCGGAGATTACTTCCGGTGCGTTCGCCAAAGAGTGGGTAAATGAATACCGGTCGGGACTCAAAAAGTTTAAGCAGCTTTACGATAAAGACAACAACTGTCAGCTGGAAACGGTCGGACGAAAACTACGCAAAATGATGAAGTGGATTGATGCGAAGGAAGTATAAAATGGAAATTAACAAAGGCGGAGTCAAAACCGTGAGGCTTAAAATTGTTAACTTTGGATTATGCCTTTTCATTTTTGGCTTTCTATTTTCGGTTATTTTCGGTTTATGCGGCTGTTCTTCTGTCATGTTACCGTACGTCATATCAGTGTGTCGGGAGCCTTTCGACCCGAATCTCTCAGAGGGTTACGATAAGGTCGAGCTAAAGAGGAGCGGTGCTCTCAATGTATTACCCATAATTAGTAAGCCGGAATCAGAGCTTCTCAGCCAGAGCAGAAGCGTTGTTGCCTCGGTGGGCCAGAGTAAAGACGGCTATAAAACCTGGTTTAATATGGTTGCCTTCGATGAGGTTAAATTAACGGCGAAACGGAAGTATTTCTTTTTGGTGGATGAAAAGGTCAAAGGGTTACGGGGTAAGCGCAGGTTTTTGCCGTTCGAGCCGAGGCGAGGCCTTATTTTCGAATGCCAGATGGTGTTGGAGACTGCGGCGCTTCACAGGGGCCGGGCAACCGAGAATGTAAGACAAATTGCGATACTAAGGCAGGTTTTAAAGAACTTGTACAGGGATATAAATGAGCTTGGCCAGAGCGTGGATATGCTTGATTCGGATAATAAAATGCTTTCTATTTCCGGGATGCTTCTTAATCAAACTTTCGGGATGGTTTTACATAAATTAAACAGGTCCCCTGCCCTGGTGACAAAGCTTGGCGACGCCGAGGGTATCGAGTTCGACCACATTAGTTTCGATAAGGGCACAGTTAAAATGGCCATTGAGGGTGGTATCGTAACAGTCACTATCCGGCTGGGTATATTTAAGGATATGTTCGAGAATCAGGAACATGGGCCGGCTATAGAAGACATTGAGAGCATCGACTTGGAAGATTACCAATAAAAAAGAGCGGGTCTATAAGCCGAGTTCTGTATTCAGCGACCATTTATCTTGGCCAACTGTTACCAGTTGGCTCATGCGACCTACCTGCCGGCTGAATTCACCATAGGCGAACTCACACTCGGGCAGAGTTGCCGGCTGCTTGGTCTTGCAGGCGGTGGGGTTTGCCCTGCCGGCACCGTCACCGGTGCCGCGGTGCGCTCTTACCGCACCATTTCACCTTTGCCCGTGTCCCGATAAATCGGAACAACAGGCCGTGTATTTTCTGTGGCACTTTCCCGCGGGTTGCCCCGGGTGGCCGTTAGCCACCACCGTTGCCCTGCCCTGCTCGGACTTTCCTCCCCCGCCGTTTCGCTTCGAAAAGCGAATCAGCGGGAGCGGCCGCCCGACCCACTCTTTATTATATTTTTATAGACTACAATTTAATTATAACAAAAGTTCGTTATATTTTCTACTTCTTACGGGCGATTTCGAAGTGTTTTTTGAAATGTTCGTCGTCGGTATTTGGAAAATCGCTTCTAAAGTGCACACCTCGGCTCTCCTGGCGCATTTGCGCCGATTTAGCTATAAGCAGACAAATTGTGAGCATATTCTGGCATTCCCAGCCTTGGGGCGAATCGAAAGTTTTGTCCATTACGTATCGCTGCCAGAATTTGATAATCTCCTGACATTCTGCAAGAGGCTGGTCGCTTCGATTGATGCCGACATTTCGCCACATAAGAGAGCGAAGTGAGTTTCTGACATCGGCAGTGTCTAAAAGAGTACGGTCCGAGTGCGGAACCTGGTATTTTATATGAGGATGGTTGATGTGAGAGAGGCCCGATTTTTTGTTCAGTAGAACCGATTGCCCGGCCATTTTACCGAAAACCAGACCTTCGAGCAGGGAATTGCTGCCGAGCCGGTTTGCGCCGTGCAGGCCGGTAGATGCAACCTCGCCACAGGCGTAAAGATTTTCGATACTCGTCGCGGCTTTGGCGTCGGTTTTTATGCCGCCAACCATATAGTGTGCGCTGGGACGAACAGGAATCAAATCTTTACTAACGTCTATATCAAAACTTTTGCAAAGTTGGCTGATTAGGGGAAATCTCTCGGCAAAGTGGTTTTTATCAAAGTGCCGAACGTCCAGAAATACATGTGTTGATTCGGTTTTCCGCATTTGCTTGAGGATTGCCCTGCTGACTATGTCTCTTGGAGCAAGCTCAGCAGATTCGTGATAATCTTTCATAAAGCGCCGGCCTTTATTATCTAATAGAACGGCGCCTTCGCCGCGGAGCGTCTCGGTAATCAAAGCGCGGGTAGCACCTGCGATATAGAGCGTGGTTGGATGGAATTGCATAAACTCCAGGTCCTGTAGTATGGCGCCTGCTCGGTAAGCCATAGCCAGTCCATCGCCGGTGGCGACTTCCGGATTAGTAGTTTCGCGGTAGAGCTGGCCGGCTCCGCCTGAGGCTAAAATAGTGTTTGCTGCCCAGATTATTTGAGGGCCCCTTTGCTTGTCGTGGCCGATTATACCAATGCACTGGCTGTCTTCGTTGGTGAGTAAATCTATGATAAAGAAATTTTCGATTACTTTAATATTCGGGTTTTGCTTGACCTTTTTTATCAGCGTCTCGGCAATTATTCTGCCGGTTTCATCGCCGTGAGCGTGGGCG
>CAYWUO010000070.1:3878-10845 GCA_964461285.1 uncultured Pirellulales bacterium | reverse complement strand
TTTTGCCACAACCACCTTTCTGATTAACTATTGCAACTGTTCTCAATTATATACCCCCAACGCACACCGAGAACCGACGGTACTTTTGATCCTTTGCTCAATACTCTTCTCTCGGCAGAACAAACTCTTACAAATCCTTTATAAACAACTTGCCTTCCCGGAGGAGATAGCTACACAACAAATCAAAAGAAGCTTTTTTGACGCTCCTGCCCGAACACAACAAAATAGTAACTGCTCGAGATGAAGCTGTCAAGGGAAAAACGATAAAAAGAAAGCCCGCTTGCAAAAACAACGGGCAACCTCCGAAAAGCCATTTTGGGGATAGCAGAGCAAAAACAACTTATAGAGTTGATTCACTATTGATAATTCACTGGATTGTTTTCTACCGCTTGTGTCCACCGCTTACCGTTTTTTTCAAACTCAACCTTGTCTTTGTATATTTTGACAACGTTAATACCACGGAGAGTGTCACCTTCGTGTACGATTTGGTTACCAATTACAGCAGATGGTTTGTCCTCGCTGTAAATGATTGCAGTTACGAGTCGATATACCGGTGTCGCTGTAGAAGAGAAAGTGCGCAAAAGGTTTCGGCTGTATCCTCTTACACGAGCAGTTCCATTATCTAAATCCTTTATCGATAATGCCAATGGCAGTGCCAGGGCAATAATTATAAGAACCGGTATTGCGACGGTCTCGTTGGGCTTATTTGTCAGGTATAACCAGGTGGTCCAACACAAGACTAATGTACCAACTGCCAAGAGACCTATCTGAAATAAAAAGTCATTAGTATTTTCTATTGCGTGTAAGCTCAGGGGAATGTTCTGTTTGGAACCTAAATTTCCCATTACTGCCAGGATATTCAAGACCAGAAGAACCCATGCAATAAGCACCAATATTATGCCACTGGTATTGTCAGAGGCTTTTTTCTCTACAGGTTTAATTTTCCTCTGCAACTCTATACGCTGCCGGGCTGCCTGACCGGCAGTTTTTGCAAGGGTGTTGGTATAATTGGGCGGCTTTTGCGTAGTAGGGTGAAGTAACTGTAGAAGAGCACTATTGTTAGGCAACTCTATGCTTTGAGAATCAAGAAGTTTTGATATCACCTGGTTCACTAATACACTGTCCTCTTGATGATTTGCCATTGTCATCTCCTTCGACTAATAAGGCATCTCGCATCCTAACTATGAAATATCCGTTTTTCATGGAGTGGTCTCAGCAGGAACCACAAATAAGCCTTCTAATCACATGCTTTTTAGACTTACGGCCTGCGCATCTCTGCATAAAAACAACCGCATTACTTGTGGAGAAAAACTCGGCAGGAATTATTAGGCTTCCTTACCACTACCACTCCTCCTTGTTTATAGACCGGATTATAATTGCCAAAACCAATATGTCAAGAGAAAAGTCCGATAAATAATAATTTTTTTGTAGAGGTCAAGAACACTCCTGAAAAATGCCCATCTCATACCCGGTGATAAGCCGATTATACTCGCCCTTAGCAGCGTACCTGATGTAGTTTTGCATATTCTAATCATTGGAATCACAGGCAGCTTTTTCTTCTCCATATATATGTTTTTAGAAACACGTTATACCCGCCTTTGTTCTGTGAAACAGTCGGTATTTATAGCTGCTAAATCTAATAGCCGTTTCGTAGAAGATACTACAGGTCGGATTATTAATGGGTGAGAACAGTAAATTATATAAATCCCAGGTACTTTTTAAGCCCTTGCGCTATCGGTCTATTCGAATCTCATACCATTTTGCTTAAACAATTTTAGCCCCAAGTGCTGTTAGAATCTTTAAAAGATATTTATGAATATATCTCACAGAAACACAAAAAATCGTGGAAATTACGGCATTTTAGAATTAATAAGCATTTTTATTGGTTTTTTTGTTTAAGTGGACTAAAACATCGCCGAAGATAACATAAAAAAACGGGGGGATTTGCATTGTCGCAATTAAATATAAGGGGAAAGTGTACAGCTATGAGCCGGACAGAGCTAATTATTATGCTTATAACCTTATTCGTAGGAACTATCCTAATAATATCTATTGTGCTCAGCGGGCCATAATGCCGCTATTATTCTCGGAATTATTAATCAGGCATATTCTTGAGCTATTTTAACGAACAGATACATAAAGTTCAGTTAGAACACTTTTGGGTTGCGGAGGAAGAGGAAAAAGCGAGGGACCAAACAATAGCTGGAGGGCTTAGCGTATATCTTTATTTATAGCTGTTTAGCTTGTAAGGCTACACATATTTTCGACTAAAACGCCTCTCCCAGGCGCTAGTTAAAATTGAGATACAAAACTCCAGGCTGAGGATTCTCTTATCATCATTATAATAAAAAGACCAGGATGGTGTCTATCGTGGAATTTACGGTATTTTGTGTGATTTATCCTCTTTTTTTGAACAGAAACAGGTCTCTTTAAAAAAGGTTATTTAGGTGGACATTAAGTAAGGAGGCAGGTCCATTTAGACCTTTTTCCAACCACGACACCGAACAAGTCGAGCAGAAGCAGGCTGGAAGGAGCTTAGGTATTATCCAGAACCTCTTCGCTTTTTTGGCCAATCCACTCGATGTCACGGCCTAAACCCTGAATGGCCTGGCAACCGATTAGAGAAAACGCCACAATAACCAGAGCTACTATCAAAAGGACTTTCCGAACCATCTTACGGGTCCCCAAAAATATTTCGTTTTTTAATCCAATAACTTTATAAAGCCACTATGTATTTTATCGGTATATAATCAAAGAGTTCTTGAGCGGTGTTTACTGTTAATAATGAGTTTTCAGGCGGGCCGGGTATTTCGCAAACACATAGAACAAAACTTATTTTTCGACTAAAAACGAATATTATGCTTTCAAAGTTGAGACTTAAAACCGATGAAACTTTTAAGGATTAATAAAAATGTGCCCTTCAAATGGAACAGAAGGTCTTTTTATTCAATCGCCTCGAAAAGGCCATCATCGTCCAGTTTATACCCCCTGGGAACTAAGGTTGAATGTCTGGCAGTAACGGTAAATACCAGCGGGTTCATATTGGTTACTTCAAAACTAAAATCATCGCTTTTGAAGTAGTTGCCTACAAAGTCATAAGTGCGAAAACCGAGGGTGCAGTCTTCGCCACTCCACAGACTCACTGGAGGTTCACCTGTCTCTCCAACTTCGGCATGATAGCAGCGAATAGCGGTTGCGATGGTTCCCATCATTGACTTTCCTTCAGACCACTTAGCGGAGTGAGCCCTCCTCCTCATGAAAGGCATCACCGCTACAGTAAGAATGGCAGCGATAAGAATCACAACCATCAATTCAACAAGCGTAAGCCCTCTTCTATCCTTCACCTTTCATACCTCCTCAGGCTTTACAAAATGCTGAAATTAGAGACAGTTAACATTATTATACCAAAAAAGAAAACAAAATTAAAGAAAAATATCCCGAAAAACCGTGTTTTTTTGATTTGGCAGTACTACCATAAGTCTCTCCCACAGTTATATATATCGTAAGAAATTAGGGGGTAAATGCAAAATTTTCTTAAAAATCCATATAAAAATTATGCAGGGCCAGAGGGGACTTTACCATTGAAAAATGCCCTGATATACCCTAAAAAGACGTAGAATGTGTGGCTAAAACAAAAACAATGGCGCTACGAAATCAAAGCTCTTTTAAGGTCATCAATCAAATCGTCAACATCCTCGATCCCAACTGCAAGTCTGAAAAGCGTATCTGTTATTCCCAGTTCATAGCGTTGTTTTTTCGTATAATCATAGTAGCTTACCAATGCCGGATGTGTTATCAGGGTCTCAACACCGCCCAGGCTTGGTCCGATGTAACATAGTTTCAAGGCGTCCAGGAAGCGTTTCGCATTATTGATATTGCCCTTTATTTCAAACGTAACAACACCCCCGCCGCCATTCATTTGTTCTCTGGCTATCTTATAATGGCGGTGACTTTCGAGGAAAGGATAATAGACCTTTTTCACCCTCCTATGATTTTTAAGAAATCTTGCAATCTTCAGGGCAGATTCATTTTGCCTTTCTACCCGCAATGGAAAGGTCTTCAGGCCACGCAAAAGCAAGTAACAGCAATGAGGGTCGATGGTACCGCCCATAGATTTATGCAGGTTGCGGACCTTTTCAACGAGTTCTTTTTTACCAAGCATTGCACCGGCCAAAATGTCATTATGGCCGGCAAGATATTTCGTACAGCTCTGCAGTACCACATCCATCCCGAATTCTATTGGCCTTTGGTTATAAGGGGTGGCAAATGTACTGTCTATGAGCGTAAGCACATTATGTTTGTCTGCTATCTTTTTGATTTTGACAAGGTCGAAGATATTCAAGTAAGGATTTGTGGGAGATTCGGAAAATATAAAACGCGTGTTCTTTTTGATTGCTTTTTCGAGAACTGTATAATCGCCGAAGGGAATAATTGTGCACTCGATAGAAAACTGCTTGAGATAAGACTGGCAGAATTCCAATGTCTTCTTATAGCTGTCGTCGGTGATAACGATATGGTCACCTGACCGAACCAACGAAAGGATAGTCGTAGTTATAGCACTCATTCCGGAGGAGAAAACGACGCATCCCTCAGCACCCTCAAGGTCGGCAAGGCGTCTCTCTGCTATCTGTGCCGTAGGATTGCCATATCTGCCATATTCAAAGTGTTCCTTGCCTTTCTTGGTATAATCTTCAATGTGCTTGCTGTTCTGAAATGTAAATGTGGAAGTCTGAATAATTGGCGTTGTCAAAGAATCAGCATATTTTCTCCTTGGCTCCCCGGCATGTATCGCCCTTGTCGATAAAGACCTGCAGCTACCTTTAGCTTTGCGTTTCTTTGCCGATTTGGCCATTATTCACTCTCCAATAAAGTACTTGTTAATCGTCCAACGCAGACAGACACTAAATATTACGTCTGCACGATAACTGCCTGTCTATGTTACTCAACTTATACTGCTATAAAAATAATTTGTCCACTAAAAGAATGCAAGTTCTTTAAATAGCTTCTTAATCCGCCTAATCTCCTTTTTTACCCGTATGTTGTATCTATGGCTGTGTTTAATCTCCAACCGATACACACCATTTTCAAGAGTTTAATCTGTCGGAACGAGGATTATTTGGCAAAGTAAACTTAAAAGGCAAGTTACAACAAAATATATATGAAAAGGGCTACAAGCATTCGCATGTAGCTCTTAAGAAAAAACAATTTTATCAAATCAATGACTCTGGTACCTTGCTTGTTCCGGCTAACGGGACAAAACGCCGTCAGCTTTATTCGTACAAATATCAAAGAATTTCATACAAAAAAGAACCTAAAGCAATACAACCAATGATAATACCACCCAGAAGCAAAAATAAAACAATTATCGCCCCAGGATTGTCATTGCTCAAACCGTAAAAGAGCCACTGCCCTATCGTTAACCGTGGCCGACTCCTTGTTCTTGTCGTTCTTGCAACTTTCTGCTTTGCCTTGGAACGCCATCTCGATTTGGTTTCCGGCATAATAGCAGCGACTTCTTTTGACTTCGAAGCTCTTATCGTCTGTGTCTCAAGCTCGCCAGTCTTGGGCACCGGCACCTCCTCACCAACACTAAGGTTCTCCAATGCCGCCGTATCCAAAACAGGTGACTCGGGCTCCATCTCCTCTGACTCAGATAATTCGAATTCGGGAAGGTCAATCTCCCCCGTTTCAGGTTCAGCGGTTTCCGCCTGACTTGTTTCCAGCTCTGCTGTTTCTGGGACTGCTGGTACGAGTGCCGGTTCTTCTTCCTCCACTTTCGGCTCTATCTCGACGCCTTTTTCTGCTGCCATGGCCTTAACTTCCTCGGCCTTGAGTAACAGGTCCGAACCAATGCGAAACTCACGCAATTTATCTTCTTTAATCAGCTTTTTCACTTCACCCTCCGTCATCTTGAGTTTTTCGGCGGTTTCCTCTAATGTATAGAAAATACCTGCCATAACAATTTCCTCCTATCTACAAGCCAAGATGTAAATCTTTAATACCGTCATTCCCATATATTTGGGGTATTATACCAATTCTGCCTGAAAAATACAAGGTCTGTCCCCGAAACTTTTCAACATTACGGCACACAAACACCGCAATACAAAGCAGTTATTAGTTACCCTCTTACCTATGCTTACCCTCATTCCTAAATAGTAATATATTTTATTATATACCCTTCAAGCTGATTGTCAAGAAAAATTTTGCAAATTTTTGCCGTATGTTTCTTTTCTCGCAACCCGGCATAACTGTCAATAAGTCCAATAATCAGGCGGAAATGAGGATTCATTGTTAGAAAACGGGATTTTAAGACTTAAATCACAACCTCGCTATGTTTAGTATTCAGGACCACTCACCGCTGCGTAGTTTTAGCGAAGCTGGCAAGGACGGAGCTTTCTAACGATATAAAAATCCCACAAATGAGCAAAATTCCTTACCTGGCAAGTTCTCTTAACGACGCACAACGCACTCACATCTCTCGGCAAGAACAAATTTGTTTCAAAGGACCTATAATACAATCAACAGCATTGCAATATCGCCGTTATACAAAAAGATTCTCGGCTGTAAAACATATCTAAAAAAGTACGACTTAACTTTTACCGATGTTTTCGTATGGCCCTGTGTTTTTGGGTAATAAGCTGTCAAATATTGGACACAAGGAGCCGATAAGCAAAGCTCAAGACCAGAAACGGATAAATAGTCTTTTAGGAGATTATGGAGATGTGCAATATGATTGCTGAAGCCAAGCGAGTCGAGCAAACTATACGGAATCTGACGGCATTGGCTGAACAGGCTACCGAGGGAATCATCATAGTTGACCTTAATGGAATCCTTCGGTTCGTTAATACGACCTGGGCCAGTATGCATAACTACGCAAACAGGGCCGAACTGCTTGGCAAACCGATTAGTATGTTCCATACCGAAGAACAGATGAGAAGCGATGTGCTCGGCTTGCTCGAGGAGACAA
>CAYWUO010000070.1:0-3868 GCA_964461285.1 uncultured Pirellulales bacterium | reverse complement strand
ACGCCAGCTCGAGGGAACAATTTGGCATATGCAAAGCAATGGAAGGACATTTGCCGCACAAACGAAAATGACCACGTTGAATGACGATAATGGTAATGTAGTTGGATTTATCGTTTTTGCTACAGATACCAGAGAAATCAGGCAAGTCGAGGAACTGCTCATACAGCGAAATACTGAACTTGATACAGACAAAGAACAACTTCAAAGTCAAATTACTAATTGTCAGCACCTGCAGTTTGAATTGAAGCAGTGCCGAAACCAGCTTGAGCAACAAAGGATAGAACTGACTATAGCCAGAGAAAATTTCCAAAAGCAAAATGCTGAACGAGAGCACGTGGAAAATGAATTGCGGCAATACTCTAACAACGTTGATCGCCAGATTACCGAATTAGCAACAGCGCTCAATAAAGTCGTTCGATTCGCCGAATCCGGGACAGAATTACTTTGCGACAAGGTCTGACATATTCTCACTACCGCCGCGGTAAGGCCCCGTAGTTAAAAGCAGTCTTTGACAATGCAACTTGACTTCTCAAGGGGGGAGAGGGCTGTAAGACATCCTGCTTACAGCCCTTTGATTTCAAGATAAATTGTTGTTTATGAATTGCGTTTTCTCAATAATACCAAACTACTGAAGCCGAGCAGAACGAGCGTCGCCGGCTCCGGTACGCATACGGTGTCAACAACCACGGAATCTACGCAGCTACCACCTCCACAGCAGTTCATATAGCCACCGCAGCTATAAGAGTCATTAAAAAACAGAGACACAGTTTCTGAATACGGATTTGGTTCTACACGCCAGCCAATCTCTAATTTTTTCCAGTCATTTCCCAGACCGGTTATCGTTTGGCCAAGTGGAATAACTGTCGTGCCCTTCGGTTTCGGGTACACATCAGCACTCCCAAGGTAACCGCTGAAAATCGCTTCTACCCATATTTCCTTATACCCCTCCAAGACATCCTGATTGGGAATTTCCAGTATAACCTTGATGCTTTCCGAGCACCAGACGCCCTCGCGTCCTTTATAGCTATCTTCCCATTCGAGCGTTTCACAGTGTCCGCACGAGAGCTTCGCCAGCGGCGTGCCATAAGCATTTGACACGACTTCCGGCACTGCAGGATTGTCGTCATCGTCAAAAGTCCACATCTGATAGGTCGTTGGCGGCTGTCCTGCCGGGTCCGTTCGCCAGACGGGTGTTGCTGATGCGATACCTACCAGCACAAAGCCCAAACACGCTGCTAAAAGAATGATTTGATTTCTCATTGTTGACTCCCCCAAAAATAATTTGATTTTAATGTTCGCCGGGAAAACTAACGAACTCCCCCATTTACAAATTAACCACCCCAATTGAAAGATAAGTTTATCATATCCGCTCTAACAAGTCAACAGTTTTCCCCGGCTGTAAGCAGGAATGATTAAAATTTTCCAATATGCTCGCAGCAAAGCCGATAAACTAAAACATTTTAGGACCCAACAGCATCGAAAGACCAATTATTTTTCAGATTTCTTTTGAAGGTTTTGTAGGCCAGCTTTTTACGATGTGTTGTTTCTCACTCGGTAACCTTATAGACTTCGTCTCCCTTTCTTACCTTATCGCTGACCTTCACTCCTGCAGAGTCGCCCGCATTGGCCTCTTCGACAGCTGCATTATCAATCTGTATTGAATCAACAACATGTTCAAGGTCGGTGGTATGACCCTTAAAGTGGATTTTATCACCAATCTTTAAGGACGCCGTTAATTCGATAGCAGCCACTACAGGACGGGCAAAGAAATCTGACACCGTTCCAATTTTCTCCTCAGGCATTTTTATACCTCCTTGTCTTAAATAAACGCCTTTAAATATAATTCCACGCTATCTGATATTGTAACTGAACGCTCTTTAAGTGCAAGATGCAAATAATTTGTAAATAGTAAATAATAAATAGTAAATAATTATCCGGTGTTAGCCCAATCTTTCAGTTGAAGACCACAGGATGATTGTTAAAATGGTACAATATATTCTGTATTATGCATGAATTGAGTTCTTTATGGTCAAGATAGCAGTAACATTATTAGCCGTAATATTCTTCGTCGGATGCGAATGGCCTTCCGTAAAAACACAGGCAAAAGCAAAAAAAAACATAGAGTCTATCCTTAGTCTGAAAAATGGAATGACCGAAGACGAAGTATTTGCAGCTATGGGCAAGCCGAGAAAGAAAAAATCGTATTCGCTCGATGACAGGACTATTGAATTTTGGTTTTATTTGACTAGGGGTTTGAGTCTTGATGATAGAAAGTTTCGGGACGCAGACTACACTCCGCTGGCTTTTGAGAAGGGAGAACTGATTGGATGGGGAAGAAGGTTATATGAACGAACTTTGATGTATCAAAAAAAGTTAAAAACAGAATAACATTGTCGAATCTCCCGCGCCTCAGCCGTTGCAACTGAACGGTTTTTCAAGTGCAAGAAACAAAACATTTGGAATTTTTGAGCCCCATCCTCTTCAGGCCCGGTAGTTGTTTCTACCTGTTATGAAATGCAATAAAAAAGGCAGGTCAAAGACCTGCCTTAAAGTTACTAAATAATTCCAGTGTATTATTTGCGACGACGCAATAAAAGTCCTCCTAAGCCCAGCAGCAAAATTGTGCCCGGCTCAGGGACATATGTTACCTGCATATTATCAACGGCGATGTCATACCAGCCGCTATCGCTAAATACCAGAAGCGTTACTGGTGATGAAAAGTCGATATCGAAGACACCGGAACCGGTTCCGTCATTCCAGGATTGCTCGGCAATCAAGGCGCTGATGTTTGGATTATAGCGGTCGCCATAGCTGCTGTCGTAAGCTTTCACGGCGAAATCCGAACCTTCTGTTTCTACAAAAACATGGAAATCTCCGCTGACACTTGTAATGGGTATGGCATCGAAAGATATCTGAAAAAATCCATCTGTTAATGATGCACTTCCGTATGTGCGCAACCATTGGTCAAGGTCGCTTTTGCCCGGCCAGTCAAGGTCTAACGGACTGGTCTCAGCGTTTCTCCAGGCAGCAGCTCCTGTTGCGGTTACTGATGACCCATATTCGCCTGTCATATAGTCTGTAACTCGCTGGTTGGCTGATGCCACATAGTCGGGGGCAATGCCACCTATTATTGCACTTTCGATATCAAATGTAACTGTTGCCTCCATTGGGACCGCTTGTGCCGCTGATGCGGCGAAAATCGTTGCTGCTACTACACATAATGTTATTAACTTTTTCATTTTAATCTACACCGATAAAACTATTATTTTCTTCTTCTTAAAAACAATCCGCCTAATCCAAGCAGCAAAATCGTGCCCGGCTCAGGGACCATGCTGATATCATCAATTGCGAAATCGTCCCCGGAATACGCCATGGTTAAGTCTATGAGTTTGACCGTTGCCGAATTGCTCACTCCTGAATTCCAAACGTAGTATGCCTGCTGCCAAATTCCTACCGTACTTAGTGCCAGGTCGGTGCCAATCACAACATCATTAATGGACAGCTGCAGATTGGCCGGAGCATCTGGGTAGACACTTGACAGCCAATAAGATACTTCGTAATCCGTGCCCGGTGTTACGGTAACGGTTTGCCACCACACTACCTGGTCAGGGATATCAGCAGCGTTGACAATCATCATATTTCCGGTCCCGCTCGTATGGTCGCCGTATGACACAGTCCAGCCCGGGTGACACTCTGATGGGTCTGTATGTACAGTGTACTCCTGCGGGTTAGATACAGTACCAGGCGGTGATGTTACATAGGCGTAGTCGGTGTCGATGCCGGAAAATCCAAGCTCAAAATCCCCATTAATAATTATGTTGGCCCTGAGACCACCAGCCATTATAAGTGTGATTATAATCGATGCTAA
>CAYWUO010000069.1:0-10867 GCA_964461285.1 uncultured Pirellulales bacterium | reverse complement strand
CCTGTCCTTTCAATAATTTATGATGAATATATTATGATATCACAGGACACGCACCTGTAGCCGATTTACACAAGCAAAATTTAATTTTGGGTTTTCTGCCATTTTTCACTTTAGCTACGAATGTTTCCTCATCTAATAAAGATGCGCAAACTTGGCTTTCTGTTCCCTAAATCTTTCTTTCACTTATGGCAAGGCCAGCAGCGAGAACAAGGTTTTAGCGATACAAAAAGCTATTCACTTTTGGAGGCAGGTTTGATATGAATATAAGACAAAAAAAATTTATGATGGCTAACAAAAATATTATAAAATTCTACGACCTGCCTTCGCTTCTTTATTTTTTATTATTATAGCACAAAGTCCTATATTTTTCAAGTATTTTTCGTAAATTTTCGCTTTTTTTACCTTAAAATCAACCGGATTCCGTCTGAACCGGCTTTGCAGGTAGTTGTTTGGCGATATTTAACAGCACCCCGACGGCAGCAGACGACAGCAGCATGCATGTACCGCCGGCGCTTACAAATGGAAGCGGTATCCCTTTTGTCGGCAGCACAACAGTTACCACTCCGATATTGAGTGCCGCCTGGATAGCAATCGTTAAAACAATCCCGCCAGCCAGAATCTGGCCGAAACGGTCCTTGCAGCGTACCACCACCAAAACCCCCAGCCAGACAAACACGATAAACAATCCGATTACTAAAGCGGTTCCGACAAAGCCGAGCTCCTCACCGATGATTGCGAAGATGAAATCGGTAGTATCTTCAGGCAAGTGGCCGTACTTGCAAATCCCTCTGCCGAGGCCTTTACCCCAAAGTCCGCCTGAGCCGATGGCAATCAGTGACTGGTTCGCCTGGTAGGCAACGGAATCGGCCCATTTTTCAGGATTCAAAAAAGCCAAAATTCGCCGCAATCGCTCGGGAAAGTAGAATAATGCCACTACAAAAGCGGCGACTCCGAACGGTACAAAAGTTAAAATATGCCGCCATTTGGCCCCTGCGATTATCAGCATCAAAAGGCCCAAAAGTGCTATAAATGCCGCAGTACCGAAATCCTCGATGATTATAAGTGCAACCACCACGGCAATGGCTGAGCAGATGGGAACAAGCCTTTGCCAGTATAACTTTATATCGAAACTGAACTTATCGCAAATCGCAGCCAAAAAGAAAACAATTGCCCATTTTGCCAGCTCAGATGGCTGAAAACTTATTTCAATCGGCCCGAGAGGGATTCTGAGCCACCGGCGTGCTCGGTTTATCTCGGTGCCGAACTGCGGAAATAAAACGAATATAAGCAGCGCTATACTAATAATTAACAGATAGGTAGTCGGGGATTTGAACCAGCCGTTGGAAAGACTGAACCTGCGATAATCCAGACAAGAGACGATGTATAAAACTGCACAAGCAAGGGGGAAAAACAGGATTTGCCGAACAGCAGGGAAGGTGTAGAGTTTCTGTAAATCGATATTGTATTTGACGTTAGCACTGGCTGAGAAGACAAAGACCGTGCCGATAGCCATCAGAAGAATAACAACCATCGCTATGCGACTGGCGAGCGGATTGTCCCTTATTGCAGCTTCCATTTGATTCCCATTAGGCAGCATTTGCTAAATATATTTTCGTCTTTTGTGAGCCGAAATCAGCACAAATTATTATTGTTAAAGGCGTACATATCGATGCACGCTATATCAATTGACTATTTATGACTGACCGTTTACCATTAGCTTGCGGTTTTCACCGTAAGCTAAGTATTTCTGGATTGGAATAAAGGAGTGTGTTATGGCTTATGTTTTAGCTGGGACGATACCATATACGGCTATTACTATAATCTTTATTATTCTGGCGACAGCGGTCGGTGCTTTTATCAGGGGAAGAACGAGGGATAAATGCCTGAAGGATTTTTCGCAGAATATGGTCACTCTGTTGGAGACTTCGGGCAAGATAATATGGGGCAAATTAAGGGTGGAGAATACCGGGCTGGAGCTGGTTTATTCTGCCAAGCACAGAGATGAACAGGGTCATGATGAGACAAGCTATATTGTGTATAAAAACGAATATCCTAATATGGCAGCGATGATTCGGTTCCACGATGAATTAAGCGAGGAGAATAAAAAGAAAAGACAGATAGAGCTAAAAAAGGCATATCATCCGAGGTTCCTGCAAAGACTAAAAAGAAAGACACTAAATGTGTTCAAGACGGTAAGAGATTCTGTGATGGAGGTGGTGAATCTTTTAATCAGCCAGGCGAAAAAGGCAACTCCTGCCGGGGCGATGCTGAGCTCTCAGGATAAATATGTTTCGCAGATGAAACAGGATTTGCTCGGTTCGGCGGGGACATCGTATGAGCCGTTGTTGGAGAAATATATCGGCAATAGGGTAGTGCTGGAGATGATTAAAGGTGATAAGGTAATTGAATATTGGGGAGTGTTAAAAGAATACACGGCTGAGTTTATTGAAGTTATGGATGTTAATTATCAGTTGAAAGAAGATGAGCCGGCCAGAAAAGCGGATTTGGTTGTGCTTCGCAAATACGGCCTCATCCGACATCTCGGAGAATAATCTCGTATTGCGTATTGCGTCGCGCGTATTGCGTGTTATTTAGAATGTGATTTTGAAGTCTGTGTATCTGGTGTTAGGGGGCATTTCTTCGATTTTCGTTTCTCTTATGTATCCGGTAAAAGATTCTTTAATATCATTGATGCAATTATCTATATCTTCAGGTTGGCCCTGTGCGAGCATCTCAACAGTCCCGTCCGGGACATTGCGGACGAAGCCGAAGAGCTGATGGAGATTGGCTATGCGGTAAGTGGTGAAGCGAAAGCCAACGCCCTGGACCCGGCCGATGAAAATTATGTGCTTAGCGACCATATATCGTATTGTTTATTGCGTAATTGAACTTAGAAAACTATCAAGCGTAATAGTAATTCCGGTTGGCTCTTAACGCAAGGGGCAAAGGGGGGAAATTATGGTTCACTGACACCGTTAAGTTAAGTATAATGCCTTTTTACCATTTTTTCCGTAGCGACCGATTATGACGAAAAAGACAAAGAAACAATTATTGGAAAGAAACGAGCAGATATATCAGCTATCAACGCTGGTGGCGGGGAAGTTCTCCCTTCAGGAAGTGCTGGATCGGCTGGCTGAGGCAGCGGTGAAAATTGTGGGCGTCAAGGCCTGCTCGATTCGGCTGCTGGATGAAGAAAGCGCCGATTTAAAGATGCGAAGCACATACGGCCTCAGCGAAGAATATCGTAACAAAGGACCTGTGTTGAAGGGTGACCCTGTGGTTAAGGCCGCTTTTGCAGGTGAGGCGGTAGTGCTGGACGATATGCGGGTTGATGGCAGAGTTAAATACAAAGAGGCGACAATCGAAGAGGGACTTGTAAGCCAGCTTACGGTTGCAATGCAGTTCAGAGACAAATCCATCGGAGTTCTTCGGCTGTATAGCCCCCGGCCGAAACGCTTCTACGAGGATGATATACAACTTGCCAGGGCGGTTGCTTCGCAGTGTGCCGTGGCGATAACGAACGCAAAACTCTATGCCGAAGCAATTGAGGGAGCGCGGATGGCCGAGCAGGTACGGCTGGCTGGGATTATTCAGCGAAGGATGATACCGGAAAAGCCGCCGAAAATAAATGGTCTGGATATTGCCGCTATGTATATTCCGTGTTTTGAAGTGGGTGGAGATTTATACGATTTTCTAAAGATAAACGACGATTGTATTGCGATAGCGATTTCGGATGTGATAGGTAAGGGGATTCCTGCCGCTTTGATGATGAGCTGTTTCAGGGCAGCTTTGCGGGCTTACGCCGATAAAGAAGGTGACAAATCTATCATCAGGGATGTTATCGATAAGCTCAATAAAATGGCGTGCAGAGAATGCCGAGACGGAGAGTTTATAACATTGTTTTATGCTGCTATTGATGTTAAGGATATGGCCGTGACCTATTGCAGTTGTGGGCATGAGCCGACATTGTTAATAAGAGATGGTGAAATTACAGAACTTCGAAAGGGCGGACTTGTGCTCGGGCTCGATGAGAAGGCGGATTACGAGATAGAAACCGTTAAACTAAAGGATGGTGACGGCTTGCTGTTTTATACCGATGGTCTTATTGATGCGGCTAATTTTGACGGTGAGTTCTGGAGCATTGGTAATTTGCATGATACAGTCAAAAAGTTTGCCGATGATTCAGCGGAGCAAATTGTGAAAAATATCCTGGCCTGTAGAAGGCGATTTGTGGGCCTTGCCAGCCAGTCTGATGATACGAGTATTATTGTTGCTAAAGTTAAGCCAACGGTTCATAGCTAAAGATATAAAATATGGCGAGTTTTGTTATTACAATTGATGGCCCCGCAGCCAGCGGTAAGAGTACAGCGGCTCGGCTGTTGGCTGAGAGACTGGGCGCGAGCTTTCTTGATACCGGCGCAATGTATAGAGCGGTAACTTTAGCTGCGATTGAGGCCGGCGTGGATATGAGCTATGAAGAGGAGCTGCTTGGTGTTTTGGAAAAAAGAGATTTTCAATTTTCGATTAGAGAAGGCTGGATGATGGTTAACATTGATGGTATTGATGTTACCGACCAGTTACGCAGCCCGGATGTAACTGCTAATGCCCGGCATATTGCTTCAACGGTGAAGCTGCGAGAAAAATTAGTGAAGATGCAGAGGCAATTTGCTGCCGAACAGAAAAAAATAGTTACCGAAGGAAGGGATCAGGGTACGGTGGCATTTAGTGATGCAGATATAAAGTTTTTTCTGACGGCAGAGACAGCCGAGAGGGCGAGGAGAAGACATGCAGAATTGCTGGCAGAAGGAATTAGTGGAAGTCTCTGGCAAACACAAAAGGCGATAGAAGAAAGAGACAAAAGCGACCAAAGCAGGGATGTTGGACCATTAAAGCCGGCCAGCGATGCCATTGTTGTAGATACCACAGATTTAAGTATAGAAGAGGTAGTGGAAAAACTTTTAAGTTGCGTGGAAAAGAAGTGTTTAAAGAAAAACTAAAAGCGGGATGGTACTGGTTTGCTCTTTGGGGATGCAGGTTTTTTTGCATTTTGTTTTTTCGGGTTCGTGCCTGCGGGACGGAAAATGTCCCTGAGAAAGGACCTTTTATATTGGTCAGTAACCATCAAAGTTTTCTTGACCCAATATTTTGTACTGTGGCTTTGAAGAGACAACTGTGCTATGTGGCGCGTGATTCGCTTTTTGCTAACCGGTTTTTTGGCTGGGTGATTTCTTCGGTGAATACAATACCAGTAAAGCGTGGCAAAACGGATTTGTCTGCGATAAAAAGGATTATCCGCCTGCTTAAAGAAGGTAAGGGTGTTTGTCTTTTTCCTGAGGGAACGCGAACGAGCGATGGGAAAATTGCATCTTTGAAGCCCGGCTTTAGTCTTTTCTGTAAACGGACAGAAGCATCGATTGTTCCGGTGGTGATTGATGGTGCCTTTGAATGTTGGCCGAGAAATAAAAAGGTATTTTCGAGTGGCTCGATTTCGGTATGCTATGGCAAAGCGATAAAGTACGAGCAGGTGAAAAATATAAGCGATGAGCGGCTGGCGGAGCTTTTAACCGATACATTGCGGCAGATGCAAAATGATTGCCTGCTGAAGCAGGGTAAAAAGATTCACGACTATTGATTTTTAATTACTCGATACTTAACGCGAGATTTCTGTTTTTCATTGTTCGTTATGAATCGAAGAAGGAATTTTTTGGCTGCGAATATGAGATTGCAATAAGTATATTGCGGCAAGAGAGCTGTTTTGAGTCTTATTCCGCCTTGTGAAATAAACCATTTTTGCAGCGTTTTTTTACTTGACAATTCACTGTTATTAATATATAGAATGCTTAGCGTCCAAGGAGGAGCGGCTGAAAGGAATCATACCTTTCCTAAAGTTAGCTTTCCTCTACAATTGCTGTTGTTTTATAGCTTGAATTGCTAAATAACTGTTTATTGAGAGGAGGTACCGATGGCAAAAAGGAAGCCAGGGCTGCAAAAGGAGGTCTCAGAAATTTTTAAGGGTGTGCATGTTCCAGGCAGGGGCAATTCCGGTAAGCAACTTGATTATCCTGTACAAAAATGGCCTTACTTTAGCTGTTTGGAATCTGGGGAGTTACACCGTCGACCACGTTTGGTGCGAAAGGTACCGTCGGCGGAATAATTGCTACAGAAAGCCAACGACCTGAAAAATCTAAAATTGCAGGTATCGTTTGGGTATTCAAGCGGATTTGTTGGAAGAGTCCTCATCCAATAGTAATGCGGCCAACAAGTGGAGGGTAAGAGTCCCACGAATGTATAAGTAAGTTAAGGTGCATTTTCTATTTTGTCGGCGCCTTCACATTATCCCCTCGTCGATTAAAGCTTTTAATGAACTGGTGTTTATATAATCTGTTTAGTTACGATTTTGTGTTTGTAGAATTGCCACCCTTACTTTGAAGATCGCTATGAGTGCTTTTTCCCGGCCTTTGCCCGATTTGGCCTGAGCGTATTACCGCTTTTTATTCAAATTTTCATCAAAGTCCTATAACCTTATCTTGAATTAAAAATCAGATATGAATCTTTAGCTGAAGAAAAGTAGGCTTCGTTGAATATGATTGCGTTATCAGGGTTGATTTAGCTACAAAAAAATGTTATAATAATTATTTGATACCGAGGCGTATAAGCATACTCCTTAGAGCGGAGAAAGTGCAATGGAGGAAAAAAGCTTATTCATAAATAATTATTAGCGATTGTTTGTATAGATAAAAAACAGAAGATATTTATGAAAAGCCGGGAAAAAGATGCCGATTAATTATTATTTGGAAGATTGGGTGCTGGAATGAAAGAGTTTCTTCATTTTACCGCAGGACACGTTAGAGCCGCAGCATTGTTCTGCCTTTTGATTACCCTTAATGGAATCGGCGTATCCCAGGCAAAGTTCCTTGGTATAGATGATGCTCGAGCATCACCGCGCACTCGGATGGGGTCCTATCCCAGTTCAACTGTTGGCACCAGTTTTTTAGACCCTGAAGACTTGGGGCCGCACTCATATCGGTTTAGCTTTTCGGAAAAAAACGGGATTTTATATACCTGCAAAGGCGGGCATATCGATATCGCTCACTTGCGCAAAGCAGCCGACTGGATGGCATTTATTGCCGCTGATACTTTTAAAAAACTCAAGGAAAACAAAAAAAAGTTTTCATTTAAATTGATGGAGCCGTCCCGGTACCATGTGCAGGTTACTTATCCGGAAAACTGGAAGGATTTGTCAGAAAAAGAAAGGGAAGATATTGCATTTGGTATCTCTATTCGTCTTGGAGAGTACTTTATCTACACGGCAACTACATGGCATGAAATAATTACGTGGTTCGGCTATCAATGCACAGGAGTTCTTTATTCGGAGTTTGCATCTGC
This sequence comes from uncultured Pirellulales bacterium, assembly GCA_964461285.1. GTDB lineage: Bacteria > Planctomycetota > Phycisphaerae > Sedimentisphaerales > Anaerobacaceae > CAZBWE01. The sequence goes on along the minus strand of CAYWUO010000069.1, from coordinate 3,481 downwards.
TTTTACCTGGGAGGATATCTTTTCAAATCTTCTGGGAACACATATTGCAGCGCAGGCGCTTCGAGATACTGAGCATGAGTATGATGAAGCGATGACAATAGCTTTTGCGAGGGAGCTGAAAGAGCTGGATGTTCAGCCCAGACAGGTAGCAAGGCGAGCGGCCGAGAAGGTAAGGGGAGAGTGGTTTTCGGGCGATTTGATATTTTTTATTAATATGAAAAAGAGGAATTTTGATATAGGACTGAATGATGGTTATGTTACTCCTTCGGTTATTCAATCAGTTCCTGGCTGCAAAGGCGCAGGGCCTAAACTATATCCGGTTCCCAATCTTGACTTTCTTTCCGAATACGGATTTTCAGTGAAACTCGAAATTGAACCCAGAGTGCATGAGAAAAATGAAATCCTGAGAATTGTTTATTCCGGAAGCGGAGAAAGAAGAGAGCGGATAGAGCCTGATATCCACTTTGCTGCGATTATGGACTACATCAAAGAAGAGGCTATAACGAAATATGGCGATAATGTGGATCTTAGTGATACAATTCCACAAGCACCATCTAAACCTCGCCCATTAGAGCCAACTACAGCACAGTTTTTGGCTGCAGGGGATGACGCTCTTGAAACGGTAGAATCGTCACTAAACACAGATGCCCCTGACAATATGATTGAGGCAATTGCATCATATCGTATCGAGCCGGCCCGGGAAAACACGGTTGCGGGAGATTTGAACGGTGATTCTAAGGTGGATTTTGTAGATTTTGCAATTACAGCGTTTCACTGGCTGGAACCTGGTGGTGACCTCGATTAATCACTGTGTGCTTACTTACATGCCTTGGCTGTTATTGAGTGTCAAAGTACCGTAGTACAAGCAATTCAAAAACTTTTACTATAAGCCTCATAAATGATGTTTTTACTCCCAAAGGAAGTTTTGGTGGATTATATAGGTGATTTTGCATAGAATTGGTCTTTATGAAAGTTCTGATTGCAGAAAAGTGTGGCTTTTGCCATGGCGTTAGAAACGCTATTAGTATGGCTGAAAAGATATTGAGCCAGGAGAGAGATGTGTGCAGTCTCGGGTCAATTATTCATAACAAAGATGTAGTTGAGCATCTGGCGAAAGAAGGGCTAAAAATCGTAAATAGTGTGGAGGAAATTCTGTCCGGGACAGTTTTGATTCCGTCTCACGGTGCAGCCCCGGCAAAGATAGCGAAGCTGAAAGAAAAAGGAATTAGTATTGTAGATGCCACTTGTGTGCTGGTAAAAAAGGTCCAGCATATTGTCGAAGGCTTGGAAAATGATGGTTATAAAGTGGTGGTTATCGGTGATGAAAATCATCCGGAGGTCAAGGCGGTTGTGGGCTGTGCCGGCGGTGTTATTGTCCTGGCTAATGAGTCGGATTTGCATAAGCTGCCACCAAATGCTAAGTTAGGAATTGTTTGTCAGACAACACAGAGCCCGGATTACTTTGGTGAAATGCTTGGGGTTATAGGCAGATGCCGCTTTAGTGAGCTGAAAGTAATCAACACTTTGTGTCAGGAGGCGATTAAAAGACAGGAATCTGCTGTGCAATTGTGCAGGCGGGTGGATGTAATGTTTGTGCTTGGCGGGCTGGAAAGTGCCAATACGCGGAGACTCGCAGAGCTTTGTAAGAGAGTAAACGGCCAAACATTTCATTTGCAAAATTGGAATGAGCTTGACAAGAGTATACTTTCCGGTAAGAATATAGCGGGTGTTACGGCAGGGGCCTCGACGCCTGAATGGATAATAGAAGAGTTTGTAAAGAATTTGGAGAATTTTAACGGCAGCAGCGACCGAAGGCGACTTTGAATAAAAGTTGAAAATATGCGGTTTGCATTGGTTGCGTTGGCCAATGCGTTTTTATAGATGATTAGCCGAAACTTTTATATTTGTGCAGTGTTGCACAAAGGCTTATTGGCGTAAATGTGGGGCGCTAATATGTCGAAGATACAGACTCCACAAAGGGATTTTTATTTATGGTAGATAGAAATATAATTAACAAATTAGGTTTGTCACAGGAGGAGCTTGACAAGCAAATCGACGAGGTTTTCAGCGAAGAAGAAAATGAATTTTTGGAGGAAGCTCTGCAGAAGAAGGTGGATTTACGTTTGCCGGGTACTATTCTTAGGGGGACAATCGTATCACAAATAGGCAATGACGTTATTGTCGAGGTTGGTTTGAAGAGCGAGGGCGTTGTCGATGCCGGTGAATTTGACAACCCGGATGATATTGAGCCGGGCAAACAGATAGAGGTCCTTCTTGAAGACACTGATTCTGAAAGCGGACTTGTTCTGCTGAACAAGCGCAAAGCAGATGTAATTAGGGGCTGGGAAACTATTATCAACACCAAAAAAGAAGGAGATATTGTCAAGGGCAAGGTTATAAGGCGCATCAAAGGTGGATTGCTTGTTGATATTGGAGTTCCTGTGTTTTTGCCGGCCTCACAGGTAGATATCAGAAAGCCGGGCGACATAAGCAGATTTATCGGCAAAGACGTGGACTGCAAGATTCTTAAAATCGATGTCGAAGGTCGCAACATTGTCATATCGAGGCGTAAGCTTATCGAAGAGGAGCGACACAGTAGCAAGGAGAAGATTCTTGCGGAAATCGAGGTCGGTCAATTAAGAAAAGGTGTTGTGAAGAACATCGCTGACTTCGGTGTATTTGTAGACTTGGGTGGCCTGGATGGCTTGTTGCATATCTCTGATTTGAGTTGGGGCAGGATATCACATCCGTCTGAAGTTGTCGATCTTGACCAGGAAATCGAATGCATGGTTATTGACGTTGATAAAGAGAATGAGAAGATATCTTTGGGTTTGAAACAGAAAAAGAGCAGTCCATGGGATAATGTTGAGCATCGTTACCCAATCGGGGCGAAGGTAAAGGGTAAAGTCGTAAATGTTATGAACTATGGCGCGTTTGTTCGCCTTGAAGATGGTATTGAAGGGCTGGTACATATTAGCGAAATGAGCTGGACAAGGCGTCTGGCTCATCCTGGCGAGATGGTCAATCTCGGTGATGAAATTGAGGTAATTGTCCTGAATGTTAACAGGGAAAAGCAGGAAATCTCCCTGGGCCTGAAGCAAACCGAAGTGAATCCGTGGGCGATAGCTTCTCAAAAATATCCACTTGGGACGGTTGTTTCAACGAAGGTTCGTAGTGTGACTAATTTTGGGGCGTTCGTGGAGATAGAGCCGGGCATTGATGGTATGATACATATTTCCGATTTAAGTTGGACTAAGAAGTATAACCATCCGAGTGAGGCCTTGCAAAAAGGTCAGGAGATAAAGTGCATTGTTCTCGAAGTTAACGAAGACAAACGACGGATATCACTGGGTATAAAACAAATGACCGAAGACCCATGGATTCGTGCTATTCCGGAAAAGTATATCCCTGGACATATCATAAAAGGCAAGGTGGCAAAAATTACTAATTTCGGGGCTTTTGTTGAGCTTGAACCGGATTT
>CAYWUO010000068.1:0-11050 GCA_964461285.1 uncultured Pirellulales bacterium | reverse complement strand
GGGACGGTCCTTTTCGCCTTTTCCAACCTCGTATTCGACTTTCTGACCTTGAACAAGGGTTGCTTTATCCTCCGATAGGATTTCCGAGTGATGAACAAATAAATCGTCAGCGCCTTCGTCGGGAACAATAAAGCCGTATCCCTTTTTTTCGTTAAACCATTTTACTGTACCTGTACTCACGTCTTCTTCTCCAAATGGCCCTGTTTTGGGCCCTAATACAAACTCTGTCCTTTTTTATTAGGAGTAAGCTAACATAGTACTCCTGACCACGACTATTATTGTGTAAAAGGTAGGCCGATGCAAATAAATATTTTAAAAATATTCCGTGAGAAATCTCCCTGCGATTCGTGCATTTTGCCTCTTGGCTCTCTTTTGTGAAAATAGGCAATAATAAAGGCTAAAAGTCTTGAATTATCTCTTTAGTTTTGTGATAGCAAACCGGATTACCTCATTATGGTCGAACGCCAATTCCTTCGGTAGTTCTTCTATATCGAACCATCGGGCTTCCGCCGCATCGTCACCTGCCTGTATCTTTTCCTGTTCTTTGGTTGCGATTCCCATAAACACTATTGTTATCTGCCTGCCCCTGGGGTCCCGCCCGCATGTGCCGAAGGTATGCATCTGCTCAAGTCTTACGCCTGACAGTCCTGTCTCCTCTTCTAATTCTCGCACTGCTGCGTCCTTCAGCTCCTCATCCATATCAACAAATCCTCCCGGCACAGCCCACTTGCCTTTGAACGGCTCATTTTTTCGCTTGATAAGGAGCAGCTTTGCCTTGTCTTCGCAAAAGGTAAACACAGCCGCATCAACGGAGACCATCGGTCTCGGCCAGTCATAAATATATTTGCCCTTCTTGGCCATAGTGCACCATAAATCCCTAAGCTCGCTATTTTAATATGTAATTTTGCTTTTTGCAGTTTAATTTTTAATTTTCTTATACCAATTGCTTAAAATCTCCTTTTTGCTTACAATTGTCCGTTAATGCCGGAAAACTTCAAAAACATTCTTATAATAAAGCCAAGCTCTCTCGGTGACATTATTCACACCTTGCCGGCCCTTTCTGCCTTGCGCAGCGCCTTTCCGGATGCGAAGATTAGCTGGCTCATCAGGCCCGAGTTTGCCGCAATTCTGGAAAATCATCCTCACATAGACGAGATAATCCATTTCGACCGCAAGTTCCTCGGCAAGGCCTGGTTTCATCCCTGCGCGTTTGCATCTTTGATATCTCTTATTCGTCGCCTGCGTCGCGGCAGGTACGACGCCGTATTTGATTTTCAGGGCCTTTTCAGGACCGCTTTTTTAGGATGGCTCTCCGGCTGTAAAAAGCGTTTCGGTGTAGCGGATACCAGGGAGCCCGCGCGATTCTTATACACGCACACCCTCCCTCAGGACACCGATTGTATTCACGTAGTTGACTATTACCTGAAGATTGTCCGGTCCGCCGGTGTTTCCGTCCCCGCCGTTGAGTTTATATTGCCCCGAAATCCCGTCGCAGCCGATTCGGTTGCTAAGTTGTTAAGAAGTGAGGGTATCGCACCCGCCAATTTCGCGGTCTTTGTACCGAGCTCTGCCCATCGCTATAAATGCTGGCCGACAGAGCGTTTTGCTGCCCTTGCCGATAGAATCTCATCTCAGTTTGATTTGTCCATTGTTGCCACAGCAGCCGAATCCGAGGCCGGCGTCATTGAAAGGATGAAAAGTCTTGCAAATGTCTTCGTCGTAAACCTTGCAGGCCGAACGTCTCTCACTGAGCTCATCGCTTTAATGGATTCTGCCCGGCTGGTTATAAGCAACGACACCGGCCCGGGCCACATCGCCGCCGCTTTGGGTAAACCGTTGGTTATGCTCTTTGGCCATTCCAATCCGAAAAGGCTGGCCCCTTATAAAAGAAGCGATTCTGTTGTCGCTATCGACCCTGACTCTCGGGGCCTTGCTGTTACCAGCTCTGAACCGAAGCACGACATTACTCACATCACGGTGGACGAAGTCTTCCGAAAAGTCCGCCAGCAATTAAATCCATAACCCATACCGATGCGTTTAACCCCGACACCTGTGGTCGGGGTTGCCTGCCCTCGAATGTTGTTGTCGGGGGTCGTTTAGCCGTCGCCGGAATTTATCCGCCGTAGTTTTAACGAAGGCGGACGGCGACGCAATTTATTTAGCCCCGAAGCCTGCTTCGGGGGATTTTTACATTGCCTTCTTTCCTGTTCCGGCGTATATTTATATCAATTCACGATACGGGATTTATCCGCCTGCTTATCCGCCGTAGTTTTAACGAAGGCGGACGGCGACGCAATTTATTTAGCCCCGAAGCCTGCTTCGGGGGATTTTTACATTGCCTTCTTATCTGTTCCTGCGTATATTTGTATCAATTCACAATACGGGATTTATCCGCCTCAGGCGGAAAGGAGAGCTTTTATGGACCTCGAAGAATTAAAGAAATTCATAAAAAAGCTTGGCTGGGGTTTTTTGGCTACTACCGATGGCCGAAAGGTCGGCGTCAGGCCGATGGGCGGTTTCGCCTGGAAGGATAACCAGTTTTTATGTGCTACATTTGCTTCTTCCGACAAGGTCGCTCAGCTTGGTAAGGTCCCTTATGCCGAGTATTGTTTCTGCGATTCTACCGGCAAGCACGTCCGCATCGCAGGCCCTTGCACTATCAGCACCGACAACGACGAGAAGCTTTGGCTGTACAACGCCGTCCCTGCCTTGAAGGAGCATATCGCCGACCCCGCCTCACCGGACTATGTAGTTATAAAAATGTCGCCGGATAATATTCGTGTAATGGATAGTACTGATATGAAATACTCGCATGTAAAACTGAAATAATTTTTTTTCAACTAAGGTTATAATCTACCACGATTTTCTTGAGGAGCAACAGCGGAAATATAAAAATCAAAATGTCTATTCAACATTAGTAATGGTTATCAAAAAGAAACAAAAAAATAGACTTCAGCCTAATCAACTTTGGCAGGCAATTCAATTTTCGGAGCGTCTTACAGATGTTAGATTGTGGATTGAGAAGGCTGATGAATTGATTAGCGCAGCAAATCTCCTTGAGCCAGAGGTATTGAAATACTGGTCTGAAATTAAGATTGAGAATAATCAAATAGCAGGTATTCCTAATCGCAAGAATGTCCAGCAAGCATACTTTTTATTGATTGCATATTCATTGGAGAACTTTTTAAAGGTTTTGCTGATACATCAAAATCAGAAAACTTTAAAGGGTCGGCTACTTCAAAAACTTCCAGCTTGTCTTTTATCACACGACCTTATTGACTTATCTTCAAAGGCAAAATTTAATATCAGTATAGCTGAGGAAGAACTTTTGTGTAGGCTGTCACGTTTCTCTATTTGGAAAGCTCGCTATCCCATACCACTATATTCTGACGCTCTTGCTAATATGAAAATACTCTCAGATGAAAAAGCTTATTTCACTGATTATTATAAACCACAAGACATAAACACAATTCACAACATTATCGATAGACTTCGAAAGTATGTAGTAATTGAGATAAATAATGGAAATAATAAGGAATAAATATTGGCCGTTTATTTTTCTCTGCCCCGCCTTTTGCATCCGCGCAGCGTCGCGGCGGCTTGTCTCGGCGTAGCGCAAGCGAAGCCGGATCCGTATCAATCTATGATTGGTTTTGAATTTTAAACTTTGGCTTTACACTTTTAGTTTTAAGCTTTGAGTTTTCTCCGAGATACGCTTCACGCTTCACGAACTACGCTGGTGCATCTTTCACACAAATCTGGATATTCGCTGTCTTTTCCAACACTCGGCCAGTAGTTCCAGCACCGCTGGCATTTCTCGTACCTGCTCTTTTCCGCTACGACTTGTGGTGAGCTTGTCGAATCCACCGTCGTCTCGCCTGCCCCTTTTATCAGTTTTACTTCACTGACGATACAAAGCGCTGCGAACTCTTCGAGCCCGAACTCGGTTAGAATCTTAGTCATTTCTTTATCTTCGCAGTAGATAGTAACGCTCGCTTCTTGATTGCTCGTAATCTTTTTCTCTTGTCTGAGATTTTCCAGTACCCGCAGTACCTCATCCCGCAGCCCCATTAGCTTCTCCCACCTCGGCTCATCTTTTTTATAGTCTATCGTTCCATCGACCTTCGGCATCTCAATCAAATGCACACTCTCTCCTGTCTCCTGACTCCTGTCTCCTGTCTCCTGTCTCCTGTCTCCTGTCTCCTGTCTCCTGTCTCCTGTACTCTAAATACTTCTTCTGCTGTATGCACTAATATCGGCGCAAGCATTCGAACCAGCCCGTCTAATATCTTATACATCGCCGTCTGCGCGCTTCTTCGCGACCTGCTGTCTCTCGCATCGCAGTATATCCTGTCCTTGAGCACGTCCATATAGATATTACTCATCTCGACCGTACAGAAGTTATAAATCAGCGAGAACACCTTGTGGAATACGAAGTTCTCGTATGCATCAGTAACATTTGCTATCAGCTTTTGCAGTTGCTGCATCGCCCACTTATCAATCTCGAACATATCGTTATATGCGATGTGCATCTTCGGCTCGAAATCGTCGGTATTGCCGAGCAGGTATCTAAGCGTATTTCTGATTTTTCTGTACGCATCCTGCGTCCTTCCGATTAGTTCATCGTTACAGCGTATATCTTCCTGATAATTCACGCTCGCAACCCACAGCCGAAGAATATCCGCACCGTATTTTTCTACTTCATCCTGTGCATTTACGTAATTACCTAACGACTTCGACTGCTTTTTGCCTTCCTCATCGACGGTGAATCCATGCGTCAGAACGCTCTTAAACGGCTCTTTGCCCGTCGCTCCCAGTGCCGGCAGGAGTGATAGCTGGAACCACCCCCGATGCTGGTCCGACCCTTCCAGGTACAAATCAACCGGTACTTCCCATCCCGCATCTTTGACACATACGCTGTACCAGCTGCATCCCGACTCGAACCACACATCGAAGATATTTTCTTCTTTCTGCAAATCGTCGAAGCCGAATCCCTCCGGCAGCTCGAAATCTTCTCCGAGAATCTCTTTCGGCGAATCCGTAAACCAGCTATCCGACCCTTTCTCGGCTATATGCTTGGCCACAGCCAACACCGATTCCTTTGTCAGCAGTGCTTTTCCCTCACCCGTCGTAAAAACGGGGAGCGGCAGGCCCCAGCTTCGTTGTCTGCTGATGCACCAGTCAGGCCGCGATTCCAGCATTCCTTCGATGCGTTTTTGACCCCACGCAGGTATCCATTTCACCTCTTTAACTCTCTCCAGTGCCAAATCCCGCAAGCTTTTACCCACGTTCTCGTCTCCGCTTGCCCCTGCCTCGTCAGACGCAGGTTGGGGCTGTGGGCCAAGAAGATGTGAGGGCAGCTCTTTATCGACGCTGATAAACCACTGCTCCGTCGCCCTGAAAATCACCGGCCCTTTACTCCGCCAGCAGTGCGGGTAGCTGTGCGTAATCTCACCCTCGGCAAATAGTAATCCCTTTTCCCGCAAATCGTTATTTACTACCTCATCGACCTCCAGGACCTTTCGTCCTCTCAGCCATTCCGGCACCGTATCGTCATATCGCCCGTCATCGAGCACCGGCGAATATACCGCCAGATCGTATTTCTGCCCCGACACGTAATCTTCGACTCCATGGCCGGGCGCTAAGTGGACAAGGCCGGTGCCGTCTTCGGTCGTAACGTAATCGGCTAAGATGACCATATAGGCGTCTTTGTCCGTCGGATTCTTTTCCACGAAGGGATGCAGGTATCGCAGCCCTTCGAGCTCGCTGCCTTTGACTGATTTTTCGCTGATTTTGTACTGGCCCTGCTTCAATTGGCCTGCTGCAATCGCAGCTTCCAGCCGCTCGCTGCACAATATCGATACGAACTTATTTCCGTCCTTTTCGTAAATCAGGGCCCTATAGTCCAGGTGAGGATGAACGGCTATAGCCAGATTTGCCGCTAATGTCCACGGCGTCGTCGTCCATATCATAAAACAAACTCGTGGCCCGTCGCTCGAATCCCGCTGCTCGATTAGTCCAAGCTCAGCCAGCTTTGCGATACTGTCTTTTGCTGCCGGGAAATTGACGAAGATGCTCGGCGATGAGATATCCTGATATTCCAATTCCGCCTCGGCCAGGGCCGTCTCGCATCCAATCGACCAGTGAATCGGCTTTAGCTGCTTATAGACCAGTCCCTTGTCAACCAGTTCCGCAAATACCTCCAGAATCCCGGCCTCATATTGCGGCTTAAACGTCAGATACGGCCTGTCGAAATCACCGAAAATCCCTAATTGCTGGAACTGCCTACCCTGGATTTTGACATATTTGCCTGCATATTTCTTACACTCTTTGCGAATATCGAGCTTACTCATCTGCTGCAGCTTGTCGCCTAATTCCGTTACCACCTTCGATTCGATAGGCAGGCCGTGACAATCCCACCCCGGCACATACGGAGCATCAAAACCGGCCATCGTCTTATACTTGACTACAAAATCCTTAAGCACCTTGTTTAATAACGTGCCCATATGTATGTCGCCGTTGGCGTAGGGCGGGCCGTCGTGCAGAATATACATCGGTGCCCCTTTACGGGCATTCCTGATTCGGCTGTAGATATTATCCTTCGCCCACTCTTTGCGAAGCTGCGGCTCACGCTGAACAAGGTTTGCCTTCATTGAAAAGCCCGTCTTCGGCAGGCACAGGGTATCGCGGTAGCTCTTTTCTTTTTTATCCGGCATCTAAAAAATCCTTAAAAATTCAAAACTTATCGAAACTTGTATCATAAATAGTGGAACGTCTCTTGTCAAATATCGCCTTGTTGTCAATGTCTGGTTCCGTCTAATTCCTTTGTGACTTTAATTATCAATAAAAAAGGCCTTTCAGAGTTCGCTGCTCTGAAAGGCCGTAGTACGCGGAATATACCTTGCTCAGGGCAGCTTCATGGTCTCCTGTATAATTATCATAATCGCAATGTTAATAATACTGTTCATAAGTTTCATGTCTCGTCCGCCAGAGGCGGATAAATATATCGTTTTAATTATACTTTGATTGTCGGCAAATGTCAAGGGGGAGTTTAGAAAAATAGGAGACAGAAGACAGAAGATAGGAGACAGAATTCAGACGACGGATAATGGATGATGGACGAATAAAAAAAAGATTCTACATTCTAAACCTGTCCTCCTTTAGGAGTCCCTAGGACTGAGCACAGTCGAAGGATTCTATATTCTAATCTCCCCCAAATCGCCCCAGACATTAATAGGAGATTATTCCTAATTACCTGATTTTCTCATTCCATATTTAAGTTGATCAGTTCTTTTACAAAAGTCCTTGTGAGACTCATATTCTGAGTAATTCTTAAGAAGCTTAACTACCAACGCTATTGCCCAGTTTTCGAACAGGTGATAGTCTTCTTCTTCGACCCCACAAAAAGCAGCATGTAACATTCTTGATCTTTTATTATACAGTTCTTTTGCTTTTTCCTTTATCCTAAATCTTTCTTTCGGGTCGTCGTGTAAAGTCAACGCTAATCGGTCAGTGAAACGATCCGTGGTTGTTTCCTCTCCATCTGAAATCAATATTCTTTCAAGAGCTGTTGTACATTTCAAGAATTTCAAATCAACTGTCGGAGCTACCAACGAGGTCCCAAGTGCTTGCAGTGCCTGAATAATTACTACTTCAATATCTTTTCTTATATCGGCGGGAGTTGCAAATATTCTCTGAATCTGTTCAAAAGAACAATTCTCTCGTAATGTATTTATATTGGTTTCATTGATTTCAAATGCAATATTTGCTTGTCGTTGATGAATATCAATTTTAAATCCCTTTTTCTCATCGTTACCATGAGAAACTGTAAGCCAGATACCTTTCTGAACTTCATTCGGAAGACCGAAGTATGTCTTAAATGTATGAGAATACAACACATGTGTAAAAGCCCTGAGGGCGTTTATACAAAGGTATGCAATTTCGGTGGCTTTTTGGCTAGATCTCGTTGCATGGGCTCGAACACATACTTTGGCATACGAACCGTAACCTTTGTAATATAGACTTAACATCTGCTCGACTTGTTTTCTCTGTCCTTTCTGTTCATCTATATCACCAGCAAATTTATGTTCATCAAAAAGTGTATCAATTTCTTTCTGGGCAATATCGCTTGGTAAGAATACCACATCTCCAATCTTTAATTTCTTCCGTGTCATTAGATTCTCAATAGGCAAAAATACAAGCCAAGGTCGAATCGCTTCACGTAATGGATTTAGAATACCCGACTTCAAAATCTCCTCAACATTCCCTTTGGGTAAAATACCCGACGTTTTTCGAAGTAGACTGTCTAATTGATTTTCAACAGCTTTCGGACTGACATATTTTTTGAATTCATCATCTTTCATGGTTTCCGTGATGAAGCTTTCTATGGCCAGAACTCCATCTTGCAGAATGACCAAAGTTGGACCTTCTTTATCTGGGACATGTGCTTCAAACTTTCCTTTTGCACTCTTGACACTAATTCGAGTTCCCCCACCACCCAGCACTTTTATCGGTTTATTGACATCCCATTCAATACCTTGCTTGGTATTGTTATATATGACTTGAAGCAACTTAATTAGCTTTGTCTTAAAGTAGCTCATGCAACCATTTCCGAAAATTATTCACTATGTTATGAGGTGCATTCACCGTTTCTGCCCATTTGTCCCAGCCCTGTCCCTAGAAGTGTATCAGAAAGACGTTTAACTTCTTGAAATTCATACTGTGGTATATTAGTGATTCGATAGAGTCTGCAATTTAATGGTTTGGCATTATTAATATCAAATAAGGTCAGGTTTTTACCTTCCGCGAATAAGCTGTTATAAATAATTCCATCATAACCGTTGGATTTAAAAAGCTCTGCTAAAATTTGAGTCGGAATATAATCCGCTTTATCATCTGATGGATCAACTGGCCTTGAAAATGCCCAGTCTATCCATGACCATACATATTTTTCAATTTCACCATTGCTTAGTTTTCTACTTTTACAATCATCCACATTCGGGAAAAGACTATCAGAGCTACTCCCATCTAATTTATGGATATTCCTTGAGCAATCAATGATTTTTAAATCCTTAACAATTTGAAACTCAGCTACAGAAATAAGCGATCCGATCCACGGTCGCACTTCTTGAATTGCAGTCTGCTTCTCCGAAGTCAAATATAAATACGGGATTCCTTTAGGATTTGACCTTCCCTCTTTTGCTTTATCAACTGAAGGTTTCATCCTTTCCACAGGATAAGGAACGTCCTCTTGAAATAATCTTGTAGTTTCATATTTGATTCCTCCACTCTTTGAAGAGCCTAATTGGGATCGCCAATATGTTTGGTCTTTATTAATAGATTCCTTCCTATTTTTACTTGTTAGCAGAACGGCATCAAGAAACTCATTTGTACGTGTATCACGTACATATCTGAACTCGCTTTTAACTGTTTTTTCAAACCATAAATATTCCAGCGCGCTTAGGAAAGTTTTTGAGCTTTTGGTTGTCATATAGCACCTCGATTATTTTTTAGTGTGAAAAACTAGGGTCAGCCACCGTTTTCTGTGAACTGTCCCAAAACCATTGTTAAGAAGCACAAATCCAAGATGTCTCGCTTGCTAAAGAGAAATCTAACCTATTGGGTCGGGATTTTCAATGTTAAATTTTTGTTTGGTCTTTAGTGGTTAATATATAAAGACTTACGTAGATTTATGCCAAAAAGTGCATTTTTTTATTATTTTTGTTAGATTTTTATTGAACAAACAGGTAAAGTTTGGTATAATGTAAATAATTGGGGGACCCGGCTTCGCCTTCGGCTATGCCGCGGCGAGCAAGGCAACAGCCTAAGACCACAGGGCAAGAAAGCCCACGAATCGAGCTAGTAAGCCACGTCTTACGGAACAGCAGTTCCAAGCCAATAGAAGTTCATAGTTCTTTGTTCATAGTTAATTGTTAATGCGTGGATCCCCGCCTACGCGGGCACAAGCTACAACATTCGGGGACAATTTAGGGGATGGTTTTGAAGACAGCGGAATATAAGTTCAATTTTCAAATCACAATTCCGGTCTGGCTGGATTATATGATTGTCTGGCCGGTACTTCTGTATCGCCTTTTGCTATACGGGTATAGCTTTCGACGGATACGATTGACACAGGGGAAGTACGCAATCGTTGACCCTGAAGATTATTTTCGGCTGAACAGATATAAATGGAACGCCCGCCGCGACCGCAACACGTACTATGCCATACGAAAATATACTCGAAAAGACGGTAAGAGACGTAACTGTTCCATGCACCGAGAGGTAATAAAAGTTCCTGATAATATGTTCGTTGACCATATAAACCGCAACGGCCTGGATAATCGAAAGGCAAATCTTCGGCTTGCAACGGTGTCACAGAATGCTCGCAACTGCGCCAAGAGCAGGAGACGAACCTGTTACTCAAAATTCAAGGGCGTTACCTGGCACCGTGGGAAAAAATTCTGGCAGACACAAATTGGATTAAACCAAAAACATATATACATCGGAAGCTTTAAAGATGAAGTGCAGGCGGCAAAGGCATACGATGAGGCGGCGAAAAAATATCACGGTGAATTCGCAGCACTGAACTTTGCCGAGAAAAGGAGGCTTATATTCCGGATTCAAGATAAAATACTTAAAGCGAAAGTAGAAAAGATAATCGAAGGGAGGAGGGAGTGAAGGGAATTAGAGAATTAGAGAATTGGTGGATTCCCCACATTTTCTTTCAGAAAATAAGAGTGGGGACAGGCGAGATTGCTGCGGAATTGCAATGGGAAAATTGTGGCTAAATATCGATTGAACAATTATACTATTAGCAGACCTGATTTTACGGGGCTATGTGAGAATTATGTTTGCAGAAAGAAAAGTAGTAGTAGTAATGCCGGCATACAACGCAGCTCAGACGCTCCAAAGGACCTACGATGAGGTTATGGCACAGGGCATAGTGGATAAGGTCATTGTCGTCGACGATGCGAGTTTCGATGAGACGGTGAAAATCGCTGAAGGCCTGCCGAATACGATAGTTCATACACATCCGCATAACCAGGGCTAC
>CAYWUO010000067.1:0-11078 GCA_964461285.1 uncultured Pirellulales bacterium | reverse complement strand
TTGTAAACAACTTTGCTCCGAATGGTCCAGCAATGGTTTGCGATTCTATGTCGCAACCAAGCAATGTTGAAATGACAAACTGTATTCTCTGGAATGGTGGACAAGAAATATGGAACAATGACGGTTCGACTATTAACATAAGTTATACAAACTTGCAAGGTGGATGGCCGGGTGAGGGTAATATTGATACTGACCCGTGTTTTGTAAATCCTGACAGCAATGATTTTCATTTATTACCTGATTCGCCTTGTATAAATGCAGGAGACCCGAACTTTATCGTTGAAGCTAACGAGACGGATATAGATGATGAGCTTCGCGTTATGCTGGGAAGGGTCGATATGGGGGCGGATGAATTTAATCCGTTCGAAGCGGTCTTTGATGTTGTAGATAGAAGACGTATAGACAGGACAGTATTCGAATATGATTGTGAGGTAACTTTAACGAACATTTCTCACTTTGCGGTAAGAAATGTGCAGCTTGAGATAGTAAAGGCATCGGAGAATATGACCATCATTGAGCCAAACGTAACATTCGGCGATGTTGAAATTGGAGCAGGGGAATCGGCAAGCAGTATAGATACGTGTAGTTTTCAGGTGGATAGGTCGCAAGCGATTGAACCGGCTGAAATAATCTGGTGGTCGAGATGTGATTTAGCAGCTACCGGCCAATCAATGCAACATAATGGTTCAAGCATCGTTTTGCTGGAACAAGACAATATACTCTCAGACGGCGAAATCAATTTCGAGGATTTGGCGGTGTTAGCCGAGCAATGGCTTGGTCTGCCGGGGAATCCTTCGGCTGATATAGCGCCGGAGCCGGATGGCGACGGCGTAGTGAACTTCCTTGACTTTGCAGAACTTGCAGAAAATTGGGGTATGTACAAAGATTGAAAGGGGCGGCTTTATCGTCGCCACTCGGCCTTGCGGACCATCAAGGGCGGCATCTGTTCGGGTTTGAACCTTCTGCGATGTGGATTGGCGCAGCTTCTGTTACTGCGATACCACTGAATAAGAAAAAGCTTCGGCTTCAACGATAATTTCTTTTCTTTCAATTTGCCAAACATTGACGACCCATTTTCCATTATTAATACGATAGAAACTACAGCGATTTTTATCGGCTAATTTGGAAGGTGACTTTCGCCAATTGCACAAAACAGGCCCTATGATTCAGACCACAGGATAATAGTTTAGTCCTCCGTCCTAATAACATTCGGCAATAACCGGCTGGCTCAAAGTTTGACCGGTATCCCTCGCTCGGCTAAGTACTCTTTCATTTGCTTTATAGTATACGTTCCGAAGTGTGCTATCGAGGCCACAAGAACGGCGTCTGCTCCTCCTTCGACAATGGCATGGTACAGATGTTCGAGCGTTCCGGCTCCGCCTGATGCTATTATAGGCACTTTCACCGCACTTGATATTGCCCTGGTCATCGGAATATCATATCCGGTCTGAGTTCCGTCTGCGTCCATACTTGTCGGCAAAATTGCTCCAGCCCCCAAGTCTTCCACTTTTTTTGCCCACTCGACAGCGTCCATCCCTGTGCCGGTAGTGCCCCCGTTGATTATAACTTCAAATCCCGATGGCAATTGTGAATTGCTGAAGGTATCTATGGCGATAGTTATTTTTTCGCTGCCGAATCCTTCCGCCGCTTCCTTGATTAAATCCGGATTGTGCACGGCAGCGGTATTGATAGATACCTTTGATGCGCCCAATTCCAGCAGCTCTTCTATCGCCAGGCAATCTCTGATTCCGCCGCCGACCGTCAACGGAACTGTTATTTTCTCGACGGTTCTCTTCACTGCATCGAGCAGTGTCTTCCTGTTTTCGATAGTTGCCGTAATATCCAGAAATACTAACTCATCTGCTCCCGCCTCGCAGTAAACGGAAGCGTTTTCCGCCGGGTCGCCCACATCCTGCAATTTAACGAAGTTTATACCCTTAACTAATCTGCCGTCTTTTACATCCAGGCAGGGAATTACTCTTCTGTAATCCATTTTTCTACCCCTAATTACAAGCTTTCACCAAAAAATCATTCCATTTGATATATAAAGTATAATAATATCTGGCGGGCTGGTCGAGAAAATAATTCTAAAAAAACAGGTGGCCAGAAACCTCCGATAACACCGGCTGCAGCGGTAAACCTGGCTGCAACAAGAAATTCTAAGGCAGGGCGGCGGTAGTAGTAATTTCGTCTGTTGTTGTGGTTTTCGACAGTCCGGTTCTTTCTTTTTTTGGTTATCTAATTTGTCTCCAGCTGACTCGCTGTCTGTCGATTTCGAGTAATTCGGCCCTGTTGATAAGCCACATATTGTCCTGCTCTTTTTGCAGGTAGAGTTTTACTTTTACAGATAAAAATGGCCTATAATTCTGAGCAACGAAACTATCTTTTTCAAATACCATCAGCACAGTCAAATCGGCGGTTGCCGTTGGCGGTGACATTTCCAGTTGCAGACTCATCTTTTTGTTCTTCTCGACCAGTGACCGCGAAAGCTCCCTGTTGCAATGGTTCATCAGGCGTTCTTTGCTGTTATGATACGAGTCCTTGTAATCTGCTGAAATTATCGCATCGATTGCGCCGGTATCTTCTTCTTCAACGGCTTTCATACCTTTGTTAATTAAGGAATTGATTTTTTCCAAATCGGTTTGGACAATCGAATCAAGCCCGAAGGCAATCGCAGCTATAAAGACCGGTATCAGAAATTGCCACCAGTAACGTTTTTCCGGGACAAAGCTTCTGTATGTAAACACACCGAATAAAGTGATAACTGCCGCCCCCAACAGTGTCCAGGGTTGCTCAAATATGCTGAACATCTACTTAGACCTTTTTAAGGTTCTTAACTATAGAAGATTCATGCTTGTCTTCTTTTTTGCCAGGGACTTTAAACTAAACTATTCAATAGATTTATACTGATAGCCCCTCTGCATGAATTTGAGGTCTTTGCCTTCGCCACCAGGCACTTTCCACATGAACGCACTCTCATCTCCCTCCAGTGCGAGCCTTGACATCTCTATGGTGCTCTCATCCAGCCAGTTATGCATTTCTGCGCGCCCATCAGCCCATCCGAGACAGCTTCGGTTGCCATGCCAGACTGACAACGGGTCTATCCATTGATTTCCAGTAGGAAATACAATCCAGGAACCCTTATTCCATTTTCTTGGATCGCCTTCCTCCACGAACGCATATTTAGTGGCGGGATTCTTTATTTCAGTATATTTTCTGATAGGTTCTACATTATAGCTGCCGCTGCTTCTCTCTCCATTCATTCCACCGGGAATTGAATAACTGCGAAAGGTAGCTCTATCTGGCTTTCTTTTTCTATCGTCAGCCGGACAGCGATATATATCGACCTCCTTGACGTAAGGATAAAGCGCCCCTCGCTTTATGCCTCTTAGCTCGTCCCCAAGGGTGGGATTTGAGTCGCCTGTGTAATCACCATTAGGAGCCTGTGGTGGTTCCACCCAGAACGGGCCATCGGGTAATTCATCGAAATTTATAGCAGCGGGCACATTACCGCTAACTAATTTGCTGTCATTTACCTCCTGGTACATAAACCATGCCATTGTCAGAGACCGTACATTAGCAACGCAGTGAATTCTGCGGGCCTGGTCCCTGGCCAACCGTAAAGATGGTATGAGAATCGACATTAAAATCGCAATAATTGCGATTACTACAAGAAGCTCAACTAATGTAAAAGCTTTCTTCCTCATTTTCTACATATGGTTCTGCTATCAAGTTGTAAGATGTGAAATACCGGCTGTGTGTTTCCCTGATTTTACAGCTTTTTCGCCATTTTTAGGCTCGAAAGGTATTGTACCAAATCAAGCCGGTTTTGTAAACAATTAAAAATCACAAGAATTTCACCAAAATCCCTGGAGAATTACACTATAATCTTTATCCTTTCGCTTGACATTTTTATTATATATTCATCGAGAGTTTCTAACTTATTTTTTCAGGCCCTATCGAAAATTGCGTGAACTTGCCCGGCTTATACCTGCCGATTATAGAATGAATATCGTCTATAGAAACAGCTCTTACAGCACTAATATCATCTTCAATTGTACGATACTGCTTCAAATATATCCAGTTCGACCCAAGAGCGTTTAAGCGACCCATCGGCAGCTCATTGTCAAGGACCAGTTTGCTGAGAATCTTGTTTTTTGCCTTTCTTAGCTCGTCTTCGGTTATATCGTTTTTAGATAGGCTTTGAAATATGTCCTCCACTATTCCAAGCACCATCGAGACATTTTCTTTACTGCAGCAAATCCGGTTGTAAAAAACCCCGACGCCGTCCATCGGACTAAAGTGGGTTACTGCAATTTCTGCTAATGCTTTATCGACCAGCTCCCAGTAAAATCGTGACCCGACACTATCCCCGACGATAACTGCTAAAAGCGAGGCTGCGAATCTTGCCTCGTCCTGTGCGCTTGGAGCGGCGGACATAAGGCATATATGCTCGCGCACCAGATTCGCTTTTTCAATCCGCTTTTTCTTCCTGTCTTCCGGCGCTTCTGACAGATTTCTCTCAACTTGCTGACTTTGCCATTGATTGCAGGATGACTCCACTAACGAGCATATTTGCTCCCACTCAAAATTACCCGCACAAGCAAATACCATATTATTCGGTGCATAGCGGTTCGTAAAATACTCTCGCATCTGCTCAGCCGTTAAGCCGTCTATACTCTCCTCGGTGCCAAGTATGCTGTTACCGCAGGGGTGCTCTCCGAAATACAAGCTTTGACATTTGTCTATAACGTCGAAGCTTGGTGTATCTCTGTACATCGCAATTTCTTCTTTAATTACGTTCTTTTCGAGATTGAAATCTTCATCTCGAAGTGCCGGCCTCATCAGTTCTATCCACAGCTTCGTTACTTCTTCCAAGTATTCCGGCAGAACAGCGGCATAATATGCCGTGTTTTCCCAGCTCGTGCCCGCATTAAATTCTGCCCCCGTCCTGTCGAATGCCTCATTGACTTCGAGGGCGCTGAGCTTGTCGGTTCCTTTGAACAGCATATGCTCCAGGAAATGAGATACTCCGTTTATTTGTTTGCTCTCATCCCGCGAGCCGGTTTTGACGAAAAATCCTACCGCCACCGATTTGGAATCTTTATTAACCTCGCCGATTAAATCTAAGCCGTTTGTCAGTTTCTTTTTCTTAAATTCCATCGCTTTGCTCTACTTGACTGTCACTTGCCTTGGCCCGACCGTTACAACCGTAAAGTCCTTGAACTTGTTATTCTGCAGAAAGCCGAGAACCGAATCGGCCGTTGTCTGCTCAATCCTGTTTTTAATCTCATCCAAGCTCCGCACTCTGCCTAAAATATAATAATCGCTGCCGATTGCACCTGCTCTGCTGCTGGACGACTCGCTTTGCAAAATCAATGCGCTTTTTAATCCGACCTTAGCCCGCTCTATTTCCGCTTCACTTATCCCTTTGCAGAGCCGTTCGAACTCACCGATTATCACATCAAGCGTCTCCTGTGCCTTTTCCGGCGTAGTTCCAGCGTAACACATTATACCAGCCGCTTCTTTCAGACTGTGATAATTGGCTCCGATTGCATAGCACAGGCCCCGTTTCTCTCTTACCTCTGTAAATAACCTGGCGCTCATACCTCCGGAAAGTACCGATATCGCTACTCTTGCATTATAGTAGTTTTCGTCGGTTGGTTTCACCGTTTCGGTCATCAGGCCGATATGCACTTGCGCCCCATCATTATCTATATGCAGGTACTTGCTCCTTGTTTGCCCGTCGTTTGTAATCTGTTGTTTTTCATCTTTCGTCTCGCTATGATTACTTGTAACAAGCAAATCTTCCATTTGTCGACATATAGATTCGAAATCATATTTGCCGGCGACTGAAAAAATGGTGTCGGACAGATTAAATTTATTTTCTATAATATGTTTGGTTTTCTCGGCGGTCAGTGCTTTCAATTCGTCGATTTCGCCTGCAGTGCTGCGACCCAGGGGACTTGGATAAAATTGCTCTCGCAGTTTCAGCATAACCTTTTGCCGGGGCTCATCGTCCAGAGAATGAACACCATCAACAGCCAGTTGCCTCGCTAATTCGAACTGCTCCTGTTCCAGACTCGGCTTAAGTAAGATATCGGCATACAAATCAAGGCCTTGTGCCAGGTTGCTGGCTTCCAGGGCTCCTCCAATCACTATATGCGAGCTACCTACAGCGCCGACTCGATGTATCCCCAGCCCGTCAAGGGCATCGCTGAGCTGCCTGCTGGTTTTATCGCCGGCTCCTCTGAAAATCCAGTCTGCGATAACATTTGAGGCCCCGCAGCAGCCCTCCGGCAGCAGCGCCGCTCCTGCCGGCAGCATAAAGCCGAATGCCACCGAACCGACCGCTTCCATCGGCTCACCAAGAACGACCATCCCGTTCTTCAAGATATGTTTATCAAAATTTTCTGCCAATGTTGCCCCTTCGTTCCTGTTATTCTTTTATGAAATTACCACTCTTATCAATAAATAGAAGTTTTTTCAACTGCAAAATTCAAAAGTATCGCTTTTAATGGAATGAGGTGTCCAGTGGCATAAACAATGTAAAAGACAGGGCGGCTTTTGAATAGTGGTAAGAACTAACAATTATTGGTAAGTATTTTTGGTATGTACTTATGGCTGATTTGGCTCTTCCCAGGCAAGATTCGGCTGCTCCAGTACACGTTGTTCCCATTTTTTGCCGTCCTTCTCAAATTCGACTTTATCTCCATATATTTTTGTAACAGTCGCACCGTATATCTTCTCTCCCTCTTTGATGATTTGCCCGTCTATTAAGACAGATGAGCCCTCTGAGTTCTCTGCACTACAGACGCAACCATCGACCATCCCGAATGAGCTGTGTGATACCGGGGCCTGGATTCTGTTATAAATAAAAACTACCATAAACACTATTATCATGGTAATTAGCTGAACCAGAGTTAGCATCTTTACATTTCTAATTGTATGCACCCCTTATTTTCCGTCCTATAAACATATAACAGGGGATTAAAACTTTCCTTGTTATATGACAAATGGTTCTGTCCGGCCCCAAATTATAGTTATTTTGTTAGCTATATCGGTTTTTTTAAAAGTGGACTTGATTTGGTTAATTTAAGTTTCTATTTTTGTTATTCCCGCGAAACCTATCCTGAGCACAGCCAACGCGATAGGAATAAAATCAATATGTCTTTGCTACATTTGCTTCATTACTTCTCCTAACTGAGAGTAATATTCCCATATTTTAGGAACTAACTTTATTAAGAGAAAAATAAACAAAAGTGTAATTACACTAACAAAAACTGTAACAATAATCTTTGTAGTCTTTTTATAACTTGGGTGAAACCATACAAATGGCAGAGCAAAAGGACCTACGAACAAAAAGGCAATAACAATATTAGCAGTGCTGAAGTACCATTTTGTTTTTCGGCCGGCTTTTTCCTCAAGAAACTCACCGCAAAAACGGCACTTTATGGCTTCGTCCTGAATCTCCTCTGCACAAAATGGGCACTTCTTCATAGCTCTACGTACCACTCTCGATTATGCTACCGCTGCGGTTTGTTCCTCATACTCGTCGAATCTGACGCTTATCTTCTTGCTGACCCCGCGTCTCTGCATCGTTATTCCCATTAAAACATCCGCAATGCTCATCGTACGCTTGGCGTGGGTGATTATTATAAACTGTGATTCCTTTTGAAATTCCCGAACCAGCATATTGAACCGCTCGTTGTTGGCCTCATCCAGGGCTGCATCGACTTCATCGAGAAAGCAGAATGGTGAGGGTTTTGCCTTGAAGACCGAAAACAACAAGGCAAGCGCCGTCAGTGATTTTTCTCCGCCGCTCAGCAGAGATATGCTCCTTGTCTCTTTGCCCGGCGGCCGCGCTATTACTTCTATCCCTGCATCCAGTATATCTTCTGTATCTTCGAGTACTATATCAGCCTTGCCTCCGCCGAACAGCTTGCGGAATATCTGCTGGAAGTGAATTCTGATTTCTTCGTATGTCTGGCGGAATTTCTCTCTGCTTTGTTTATTAAGTCGGTTTATCAGCTGCTGCAATTGTACCTTGCTTTGATTCAAATCCTGAACCTGGCTGCTCAGGAATTCGTGTCGTTTATCAAGGTTTTCCTGCTCGTCTATCGCATCGAGATTTACATTGCCAAGCCGCTCAATCTTGCCGCGAAGCTCGGCTATTTCGTCCCGAATCTTACTCCAGTCAACTTGTTCATCGTTATAATTCTCGTATGCCTCGTGCAAATCAATCTGCAGTTCATCCTGCACTCTTTCGACTAAATCCTGTTGCTTTACGTTCAGTTGCCCGAGTTCTATCTTGAGCTCACTGATTTTTGTCTCTGTCTCACTTTTCTCTGCACGTTTGAGCCGAATAACTTGTTCTGTTTGTCTCTGCCGCTCTAAAAGCTGCTCAACTTCCTGCTGAAGCAGCTGGTTGCTTTGTTGGTTTCTCTCTTTCTCAACGTACAGCTCTGACACCATTGCTTCGCTGGCGAGAATATCCCTCTGGGTTTGTTCTAATTGCTCGTTACAGCTTCCTGTCTCCTGCTGTGATGACTCGATAGCTGTTTGATTCTCCTGCATCTGTCTTTTCAGACTCTCTATTGTCTGTTCGACTGCCTGGCGATGCTCCGTCATTTGTCCGAGAGCGACCCTCAAATCGGTGAGTCTGTTTTGTTGTGCCTGCCGCTGCTCTTTTCGCTCTGCAAATCTTGCTTCGAGTCCTTTTATCCGCGTAGTTCGCTGCTCGTTTACCGCTTCAAGCTCCTGCAGACTCTGTTTCGAATCGTATTCTTTTTGCACTGTCTGGGCTATCTGCTCTTGCAGCGTGTCGATTTCGCCGGCCAGCAACGGCTGCTCCTGGCTCAGCCGTTTAATATCCTGCTCGTAAATAGTCAGATTCGAGCTTGCCTGCATCTTTTGCGTATTGGCCTCGTATATGGATGTCCGAAGGTCCTTACAAAGTTTCTCGAGGTGTATGTTTGTCTGATTGTTTCGTTCGATTTGGCTTTCGAGTCCGGATATTTCAGATTCGATTTTGTTGATGTTCTTTTGTAATTGGCGTAATTGGCTTTTTCGTGATATCAGCCCCGTTGTTTTGCCGATAGGCCCGAGTTTTACCATCCCGTCGGAGCTTAAGAGCTCGCCCTCTAATGTAACAAATTTGTACCCACTGCCGGTTATCTCAGCAAGTTCAGCAGCCGCATCGAGTGATTCGACAATCAGTGTTTTGCCGAGCAGATGCCACACCAACGGTGCATATTTGCTTTCTGTTCTTACGAATTCAGCGACCCTGCCCTTTACATTATCAAATCTCGAAAAGTCCTTTGTTTCCGAAAAAGGCTTGATTTTATCAAGGCATATAAAGTCAACCCTGCCGTCGAGCTCTGCTATCGTTTGCTTATCAGCTAATAGCTTGCTTGTATTGTTTATCACCAGAGCATCTGTCCTGCCCTCGAGCGCCGCTTCCACGGCGTTTGCATATTCCACATCTGCTGAAAAAATATCTGCCAGTATCCCTTCGACATAATCTAATCTTTCATTCCCAGCCGTCTGCTTTCGGATGATGCCCTGAACTGCGTTATTAAGACCTTCGTACCTTCTCTCCATATCAGTTAATATCGCCAGCTCGCTGTTCAGCGCGCTGCGCAGCTCTTTGTTCTGTGCCAGCTGCTTATTGTCCGCCTCAAGTGCTGCGTTGTTTGCATCTATTTCTTTGCGCTTCTTTTCCAGGCTCTCATGAAGCTCTGCTAACAGCTTTTCGATATCTTCCAGGCGGGCCTTATGTTGTGCCTTTTCGGTGAGAAGTTTCTCCAGTTCCGATTTGGCCGTATCGGCTCTGCCGGACAGCCGGACTTTTTGGCTGTATAAATTATCGCGGTAAACCGATATGCTCTGGATTTCGTTATGAAGCTGGGCCGTCTTCCTCACTATGTCTATAACACCCGACTTCTCATCATTTAGCTCTGCTTCGAGGTGCGTGCATTCTGAGTTTATTTGCTGCAGTTCTTTTTGGACTTCTTCGACTTCTCTGGTTTTTCCATCGAGCGTCTTTGTGCTGTCTTCGAGCTCTTTTTCGTATTCTGATAGATTTGTATTAAAGAGCTTTTCCTGCTCTTTAAGTTTTTCGACCCTCTGTTTTGTGTTTTCGCTTCGTTGTCTCAGTTCGTCGATTCTTGTTCGCAGAAACTCGATTCTTTGCTGCTGCTGCTCGATTTTACTCTGGACCGCGACAAGGCTGTTTCCCGTTTTGTTTAGATTATTCTCCGTCTCAATTATCTGCTCACCCAGTTCGCTCTGCAGGGTCTCGTTTTTAGAAAGCTCTGTTGCCGTAAGTGCGAGATGTTGTTCTATCTCATCGAGGTCTGTTTTCTTTTCTTTCAGTTGTGTGCTTATCTTGTCGAATTCTGCAAGAGAGTAGTTAACCTGCAGTGCTTTCAGTTTTTGGGTATATTGCAGGTAATTTCTCGCTTTGCCCGCCTGATGCTTGACGCTTCGAAGTCTCTTTGCCACTTCACCCACAATATCTGCGAGTCGAAGCAGGTTTTGTTCCGTCCTTTCCAGCTTTCGCATCGCCTCTTTTTTATGCGCTTTATATTTACTTATACCCGCCGCCTCCTCGAATATGGACCTTCTTTCTACTTTTGACGCGCTTACTAATTGTTCAATATGGCCCTGCTCCAGTATCGAATAGGCCTTGGTGCCTACACCCGTATCCATAAATAATTCCCGGATATCCTTGAGCCGGCAGACCTTATTGTTTATTCGATACTCGCATTCTCCGCTTTTGAATATCCTTCGTGTTATCTGCACCTCGTCGGTGTCGATTGCCAGCTCTCTGCTGCCGTTTCCATTGCGATTGGAGATAACCAGGCTCACCTGTGCTGTACCGAGCGCCTTTTTGCTGCTGCTGCCGCCGAATATAACATCCGCCATCTGGTCGCTGCGCAGACTCTTGACACTTTGCTCGCCGAGCACCCATTTTACCGCATCGACGACATTGCTTTTACCGCAGCCGTTCGGCCCGACAATAGCCGTTATAGGCGTGTTGAAGGCAAATTCTGTTTTATCAGCGAAGCTTTTGA
>CAYWUO010000066.1:0-11334 GCA_964461285.1 uncultured Pirellulales bacterium | reverse complement strand
GTCATCGAGCAGTTTGCCCCTGTTACTCAATAAAAATTTTATATGTTTGTTCCGGCTTCTGCTTAGTTTTAGAATCCTGCACCGCTCAACTGCAAATTCTGTCTCACTGCCTGCAAAAAGCCCTGCCAAGGCAAGAGCAAAATCTATTCTTTTCCGCAATTGGCTCAATATTTTAATTGCTAATTTCGCTTGCTTACCGACAAAACCGGGGAAAATCGCTTCTGCCAATCCGGTTTTTACAAGCATTGCTGCGCCGCTGGAACGGTTTGGATTAACGAGGGTACTTTCCAATTCGATTGCTATTCGTTCTCCGCTTATTTTGTTTATTTTTTTTGCATTCTTGCGAATTGCAGACCAGGTTCTCGGCTCTACCTTAAAGCCAAGCTGCGTGGAAAACCGTACAGCCCGCAGCATCCGCAGGTAGTCTTCTCCGAATCTTTCTTCGGGCCTGCCGATAGTTCGGATTATCTTTTTTTTCAGGTCTCCTTGTCCGCCGACATAATCGATTACTTTTTCTTTGATTGGGTCATAGAACATTCCGTTGATGGTAAAGTCTCTTCTGCCGGCATCTTTGGCTGCGCTTACAAATTTAACAGAAGTTGGGTGTCTGCCGTCCGTATATCCCGTTTCGGTTCTGAATGTTGCAACTTCTATCTGCTGGCCTTCGACCAGAACAATTACTACGCCGAATTTCGCCCCGACCTTTAATGTACGCCTGAATATCCTCATTACGTCTTCGGGCCGAGCGTTTGTAGCCAAATCGTAGTCCTTGGCCACACGACCTAACAGCATATCCCGCACACAACCGCCGGCCAATAGCGCCTCGTAACCTTCGCTGGTTAATCGCTTGATTACTCTTATTGCTGCCTGTTTATTATTCATTTTGTTTTTTGCCTCCAGGACACAAAGGCACTAATTTTTTCTTTTATTTGCGTCAATTCGCGTTCATTCGTGGTTAATTACTTTTTTCACTTCTTTGTGCCTTCGTGGCTGACTCCTGCTCTTGTAATATCGTCACCGCCATAGTCCCCCACCGTCGCCGCTCTATTATCTGCAATAGCCCATATTGGTTCAACAGTTCTGTTTGCCGTTCGGTTCTTACTACGACAATTCCGTTTGCAGTCAACTGCTCAGAAACATTGCCCAGCAATTTCCCCAGACTTGAATCCTGCCCGGCTTCTTTCGTATCGGCATACGGCGGGTCGATAAAAATAAGGTCATATTTTCGCCCATCAGGCAATGAACCAAACTTGAAAGCATTGGCCTTTATTACCTTTGATTCTTTAACAAATCCTGCTTTTGTAATATTTTTCTCTAAAACTTCAGCTATCTTTATGTCCTGTTCCACGAAAGTTACATATTCCGCCCCCCTGCTCAATGCTTCGAGTCCTAAAGAGCCGACTCCGCAGAATAAATCAGCTACTATTTCTTCGTTCGGCAAATCATACTTATAAAGTACACTGAAAAGCGACTCTTTGACCCTGTCGGTTATTGGCCGAGATATATCAGTCCTGGGGCTAAGCAGCTTCATACCGCGTTTTGTACCGCCTATAATTCTCATTCTTATCCATAATATACCGAAATGCCCTGTTTTGGGCGAGATATTTTGTTCAATTCCAACTTTGAAATTCCAAAATAATTATTGCACCCTTTCCAGAAAAAGTTAAAATTTACATTCGAATTGCGTTCTTTGTACAGGGGATAAATTATGGGAAATCTTTTATTAGAACAGGTCGATTACAAAATCCAGGAGACTAATTTTGGCACATGGCGGCGGTATATGTATATCAACGGCACCAGCTTTCATGAGTTCAAAACACACAGAACAATGCTTGGATTGCCGTTAATTCACTACACTTATGGAAGAAGTCCTGAGACCGGAAAGCGCGTCTGTGCGAAAGGCATCATAGCTGTAGGAAGAATTGCCTGCGGCTTTATTGCTATTGGTCATGTAGCCTTAGGTCTTGTAGCAATCGGTCAGGTGGCGATTGCTGTTCTCTTTGGCCTGGGGCAGTTATCGTCGGGTATAGCGGCCATAGGACAGTTAGCCATCGGGGCATACCTCGGTATCGGGCAGTTTGTTACCGGTTATATTGCCATTGGCCAGTTTGCACTGGGAAAATATGTCCTGGCGCAGCTTGGGCTTGGGGAATTTGTCTGGAGTACAAGGCGATACGACCCGCAGGCCATCGAATTCTTCAAAAACTTTCCTGTTGTCAGATACTTTTTATATTAATGTTAAAAAGTTATTGATTTCAACGGCGCACTTTCGGAATTCATCCGCAGGCAGTGTTACTGTTTGCCATTTCGGGCTGCGAACTTTCATAAATTTGCGGTAGTCATCGACTTTCAAGCAGAAGAATATATAAATGTTGTCGTCAAAATTATAAGCTTCCTTGCCGTCATAATCTACATCGATGTTTTCTATTCTATAGACAAAAACAAATATTGCCTGATGACCCTGCCCAAAGACTTCCTGCCATCTTGTCAATCCTTCAATATCATCGGTTGTCACCCAGCATTCAAGACTGGTCAATTTAGAAAGGGTCGTTCCCTTGAATTTTCTGCCTTTGACCTCAGCGATTATTATTGGTCTGTTGCGCGGGTATAATAGAAAATCGAAGCTCTTTATTTTCGACCGTCCGAAGGCCGCTTTTTTATGCTCATCTATCTTGATATAACGAATATGATTATCAATCAGCCAATTCTCGAATGCCAGCTCGTAGTGATTGGAGGAAAAATCCTTCATCTCGTATCAGGATTTAATCCGCCATAGGCGGATTAAGCTCAGCGAAGAACTTATCAAGCCCGACCGTTTGCTGCTCACCGCTTTCCATATCTTTGATAACAATCTGGCCGCTTTCAATCTCGGAACCGATGATTATGCACTTCCTGGCCTTTTGCTCTGATGCCTGCTTGAGCTGTTTGCTCAATCCGGCGACTTTGTAGCTGAAATTGGCTGCAAAGTTCGCCAACCGCAGTTTTGCTGTTATCTCGATGGTCTTTTGAATATATTTCTCGTCTGTAAAGGCAACGAAATACTCTGGTTGTAACGTTGGCAATTGTTTTTGTATAAGCCCTTTTTCTTCCAGTAGTATCGCCAGCACACAATCACCTATCCCAAATCCGGTCGCAGGTATATCAGGCCCGCCGAACAGCTTCAACAGGTTATCGTATCGCCCTCCCCCGCCGATGGCGCGAAGCTCACTTGCCTTGTCGTATATCTCATATACGATGCCTGTATAATATGCCAGACCTCTCACAATTCCGATGTCAAACTTACAATAATCACTTACACCCATAATGCCCAGAAGCTCAAACAAACGTCTAAGCTCCTCGACCGACCCTTTTGCCGACTTGCTTAACTGGGGAAAATCTCTAATCTGTTCGATTGATTCAACCGCCATCAAATCGAGTATTTTATTACGCTTATCTTTATCAGGCAGTTTTTCTGCAAGCATTTCTTCAAAGGTATCATCAGGCAGCTTGTTGCGCTTATCGAGAACTGCATAAAGAGCATCGAGTTGGTTTTCAGCAATTCCAATCGACTTAAGCAGCTCTGCAAGCATTCTTCTGCTTGATATCTTTACAACGACATCATCAGGTGTCAGACTGACTTCTTTAAGGTAGTCCACGGCACAGAATATCGTCTCGGCGTCTGCAAGAACATCATCCACGCCGATGATGTCGATATTCCACTGGAAAAATTCCCGGAGTCTGCCCTTTTGCGGCCGTTCAGCCCGGAACAATCTCGGTACCGAGAACCATTTTATTGGCTTCGCCAGAGAGTTGATTTTCTGATTTACCATTCGCGCAAGTGTCGGCGTAATCTCAGGCCGAAGTGCCAATTTCCTGCCGCCCCTGTCTTCGAAGGAGAATAGCTGCTCGACGATTTCATCACCGCTTTTTATCTGGAACATCTTTAGATATTCGAATATCGGCCCATCGTATTCTTCGAAGCCGTTGCGGACGGACACTCTCTTCCAGCCGTCGATGAGCCAGTTTCTGACGGCCATATCATCAGGGTAAAAATCCCGTGTCCCTTTTACCGGCTGAATCTTCATCTCTTTCCTTGTTATAGGAAACAGTGTGCACAGCACAACCTGCATTCATAATTAACTAATTCTCTTTTCTCTTTGTGCCCTGGTGTCTTCGTGGCTTTTGTTTCTTTTTCTTTTTTCCCTTATTGTTGAATTTCGTCTTTATATACTCTTCGAGCTCCTCGGCGTTATTAAAGTTCAGCTCAAAGTCGTAATTCCCATCCACATAATCACAGGTAGAATGGCGGTAGCCTCTGCAAATCCTCGGCCGTTTATCGTAAATCTTGCAGCTATAGTCTTTTTCAGAAAGATATTTGCACTTGTTCTTTATATTAATATACCAGTCACCGTCCTCCACGAACACTGTTACATCTTCATGGCACAAAAACCATCTTATATCATCGTAGTCTCCTTTATCTTCCGGCGTATCGATTGGTAAGGCAAAATATCTGCAGCAAAGCGCTGTGCAATTCTCACATTGACCCTTATCAGCCATTCAAGCAAGCTCCATTTTATTCACTTTAGCCACTTTAGTTCACTTTTTGTTTTTTTGTGGCTTATTCTTAACATAAAACGGTATAACTATAAAGTATTACTCTTTATATGACATTTTGTGCATAAAATGCCCCCCATATAAATTAAACACGACTCTGAAATGTCGATACTCAATAACCTTATTTCAGGTTTTTGCTTTGTTGCGTTACATCTGTTGTTTGCTGGAATTGCCTTTTATGAGGGCTGGAAAAGTAACTAATTTTTACATTTTTATTAAGGATTTGCAATAGTTTCAAAAATGGATATAATTGTGATGATTGTGATAAAAGGGTCAAAACATGGTAATAATGACAGGTCTGAATTATGTCTGGATACAGAATAAAATTTACAATATTGGTGATTGTAGCGATATTACTCTGGCCGGTCGCAATAGTATCAGCCGATACCTGGCGTCTTGAGCAGGGTAAGGACCTAAAGTCCGTATCGCCAGGGAGTCAGGACAAATTCCTCTTGAAAGTGGCTGAAATAAAAAAGCTGATGAATACCGGCAAAATTCGAGTTGTACGCTCAGCATATAATCGGCTTAAAATGGAATTTCCGGATATCGACGGCCCTGATTTAGATGCCTTCATCGAGGCCGAGTTATTTTTTTGCCAGGGCAATTTCACCAAAGCCGTAAGGGCGTACGATAAGCTTCTGAACGAATTCCCGCAAAGCTGGCTTGTTGAAGCAGCGATGGGAAGGCAGTATGAAATTGCCACCGCCTGTTTGACAGGCCAGAAAAAAAGGGTGCTTCGCTTCTTCGAATTGAGCAGATATTCAGAAGGCGTTAAAATTATGGAAAAAATCACCACACGAGCCGGTCTTGATTCACAAATAGGACTGAAGGCGGCTTTGGCGCTGACTAAAAGTTACGAAAAAAGAAAAAAATTCAATGAAGCATACCTTAAGTGGTGGGAGATATCACAACAATGGCAGACGGACCCGATAGCCAGGGACGCTATAGCTGCTATGGCTCGGTGTAAATACGCTGTATATAATAAACGCAATAATGAAAATAGAAGGCACTTGTTCGATACCTCAACACTGGTTACTTCAAAGAGCTACTATAATAAGCTCAAATCTTTATACCCACAGGACGCCGAAGAAATCGGTGTTGATGAAATAATTAAAGATATAGATGAGCAACTGGCCTTGAAGCAGCTTAGTATCGCCCAGTATTATCAGAGAACCAAAAATATCCAGGCGGCTAATCTTTATTACGACATGGTGATAAGACACTCGCCGGACAGTCAGGCCGCAAAAATGGCAGAGCAAATCACCAATCGAGGTTTAGGTAGTGAACAGACAAAGAAATGAAAATTGAATCAACCAAATATAGTTATGTATGCACAATTCAACGCCCGTTTTTTCTCTTGTGCGTTTGTGCTCTTATGTCTTTTATCCTGGCTTTTGGTGGGTGCACCGGCTATACAAGCGAATCACTGTTCCCACAAAACATCAGCAGTGTTTGCCTGGAGATGTTTGATAATCGAAGCTTTCGACGCGGTGTCGAATACGAGCTGTCCGATGCCCTGGCAAAACGCATCGAGGCACAGACGCCATACAAGGTCATCTCGAATCCGGACCGGGCTGATACCGTAATAAGCGGACAAATTGTCTCAATTGATGAATCAACGCTCACCATTGAGCGCGAGATTGGAAGGGCTTTGGAAAAAGAAGTGCAGCTAACAGCTGTAGTTAACTGGAAAAATCTACAGACAGGAGAATTGCTGATAGACAGCCGGAAGGTCAGTGCAGAAGCTACATATTCGGTCTACCAAAATCAGGATTTTAACTATGCTTCCTCTCTTGCCGCAAACAATCTGGCAGATAAAATCGTAGAACTAATGGAAAAAAAGTGGTAATAGCTGAAAGTATTCAGCATAAGACAGCTTTTATAGCTGTGGTAAATACACAACCGTAGTGGGTAAATTGCCGATAGTATTAAATTATGAGTGACGGTCAAAGCAAAAAACCGGTGCGACCACAACCTGGCCAAAAGGGTAAGCCCGAAAAAAAACCGCCCTTTTTGGCATATAAGCGAGGACCTTACAACTGGCTGATAATCGCAATTCTCATATTCTCAGCGATGATGATGCTGCAGCACTGGCAGAGAATGGACACTATTACCTGGGACGATTTCAAAAACTGCCTTGATAATAGCCAAATCAAAAGTGTTGAGATTGGCGAGACTGAAATCACAGGCAGGTTTAATCAGAAAGGCATCGAAGCGCGTGGCGAGAAATCGTCTGTTTCGTTTACGGTAGATTATAAATCCGATTGGATTGGCGAGAAGTTTCTCGAAGACCTCGGCAATAGCGGCGTTGAGGTAAAATTCACAAAGCAGCATATCTGGCTCATTATGTTGATGCAGTGGGTATTGCCGTTGCTCGTATTAGTCGGTCTTTTTTACTTCCTTTTTGCTCGGAATCTTCGGGGTGGCGCCGGTGGAATGTTGATGTCTTTTGGCAGAAGCAAACATCGTTTGCAGAGCAAAGACCGGGTAAAAGTTACTTTCGACGATGTTGCCGGTATTGATGAAGCCAAGGAAGAGGTAGCCGAGATAATCGAATTTTTGAAGAATCCGAAAAAGTTTCAGCGTCTCGGTGGCCGTATACCACGTGGCGTCCTGCTTATAGGCCCGCCCGGATGTGGAAAAACACTGCTTGCAAAAGCAATTGCAGGCCAGGCCGATGTGCCTTTCTTTAGTATATCGGGAAGCGATTTCGTGGAAATGTTTGTCGGAGTCGGTGCTTCGCGAGTACGGGATTTGTTCAAACAGGCAAAAGACAACTCGCCTTGTATCATTTTCCTTGATGAAGTTGATGCAATTGGGCGTAAACGAGGTGCCAGTTTTGTCGGCGGTGGACACGATGAACGCGAACAGACTCTCAACGCAATTTTGGTTGAGATGGACGGCTTTGATACGAACGACCAGGTAATTGTCGTTGCCGCTACAAACCGCTCGGATATTCTCGATCATGCCCTGACGCGGCCCGGCAGATTTGACAGGCAGGTTGTTGTTCCACTGCCCGACTTAAAAGGAAGAGTCGAAATTTTAAAGGTTCACGCAAAAAAGATAAAACTGGGGCAGGACGCAAACCTTGAAAGAGTCGCAAGAGGGACACCTATGTTTAGCGGTGCCGACCTGGCCGCCATTATTAATGAATCTGCCCTTGCCGCTACTATGGAAAACAAAGACTTTGTCGAAACCGCTGATTTGGAAGAGGCAAGAGACAAAGTCAGGTGGGGAAGAGCGAAGAAAAGCAGGGTTATCGATGAGCAGGACAAGAAAATTACTGCTTATCATGAGGCCGGTCATGCGTTCATCCAGTCCATTCTCGAAGATGCAGACCCTCTTCATAAGGTTAGCATCATTCCTCGCGGCCCTTATGGTGGTGCGACTTTTGCCCTTCCTGAGAAGGACCGTATCCATTACACGAAGAAATACTGTATTGCATTTATGAAAGTTTGTTTCGGCGGAAGAATCGCTGAGGAGCTTTTCTGCGATGATATTTCCAGCGGCGCTCAATCTGATATTCAGCAGGCTACCACTATGGCCAGGCAGATGATTTTGACCTGGGGTATGAGTGAAAAATTGGGGCCGATTAGTTACGACCCAGATTCCGGTTTTAACAACAGGATATACGGTATACCGGGAGAGAAAGATTATTCTGATAAAACCGCCGAAGACATAGACGCTGAAGTAAAGAGGCTTTCCGACCTGGCGTATAAAGGGGCAAAAGAATTAATTATAGCCAATAAAGACATACTTGAGCAGATAGCATTGGCTCTGCTGAAATACGAAACACTCGAGGCCGATGATGTCGAATTAATTCTAAACGGTGGAAAGCTGGATAAACCCACTGTTTCTGACCTTATAGCTGCCGAACAGGCTAAAAGCAAAAAGAAAAAGAAAAACAATAAAGAGGATTAACACTTACTTCTCTTTTTTCCTTTACCTTGTCCTTTTAACCTTCTTATAATGTAGCTATGCGCAAAAGTGCTGTTGTAACATTGCGGTTCATTTTTATCTTCGTCACTGCCTGTTGTCCAGCCGTGCAAGCCGCAGATGGACCGGATTCAACGGCTACCGACGACGCCGTTATAGAATCGATTGAGCTTGCAAGGTCTGGAAAAGACTTCTCTTCTGCCCGTCTTGAACCTGTTTATGTGGGCTCGAAGCCGGGCCTGGCCGTCATATTCGAAGGAACTGATGATTTGCACTTTTACGCCAGACCGGATACCACTGCTGCATCGGGTTTTGAGTTGAAGGTCCGGGCAGCATCTGATATTTTAACTTTTGCTGGGCCCGTCTTTCCGAAGTGGCGCTTTTTTCTGGACCCCACCGGCAAAAAAATCGAGGTTTACGCCGGCAACTTCATCGTCTTTATACCGTTTGTTTATGAATCTTTCGAGTCTGTACAATCGGAAAAAGCTGACATCGAAGTCAAAATTTCCGGCATCGCCTGCACAAGCATCGTTTGCCTGCCGCCGTTTGAGAAGATATTGCAAACGACGATTGACTTTGGCCTCGCAAATTCCTGGCGACGTTTGCCTGCCTTCGAATCCGTTCTTAGAGCACCGCCAGTCAAAACACCCTCTTATTCAGTCTCATTTGCTCTTTTGCTGTCATTTTTAGCAGGCCTGTCTCTGAACATTATGCCTTGTGTCTGGCCGGTGCTGCCTATTATTGTGATGCGAATCATCAAGCAGGCACAGCAAAGCAAGGCCAGAGCAATTTCATTAGGCCTTACATTCTGTCTCGGAATTTTGCTCTTCTTCGCCTGTCTTGCCGCAGCAAATATTATTTTACAAATATTTTATCATACGACTCTTAGCTGGGGCGACCATTTGCGCAATCCTGCTATCGTGACAGCCCTGTCGCTTCTGTTACTCGTGATGGCCTTATTTATGTTTGGCCTTTTTACTATAACTTTGCCCTCATCCATAACGAGTAAATCCGGCACCGGCGACGGCTTTTTGGGTTCGGTTGGAATGGGTTTTTTAGCGGCGATACTTAGCACTCCCTGCAGTTTTGGGCTATTGACCGTTGCTTTTATCTGGATACAGGGACAATCCTTACCCTTGGGCACCTTGGCCATAATGATTATGGGAATCGGCATGGCCGCCCCTTATGCAATATTGACTTCGATGCCCGGCTTACTAAAACGCCTGCCCAGAGCGGGAAGATGGATGGAGCTTTTTAAACAGGCCCTTGGTTTTGTTTTATTATTGATTGCGGTCAAACTATTAAAAGCCATCCCTTCTGAGCAACTAATTAACGTCTTGTATTTTGCCGTCGTTTTGAGTTTTTGTATCTGGATGTGGTTCGGCTGGGTCGGCTATTCGACTAAGCTCTCTCGCAAATTACTCGTTCGCATTATCGCATTGGTTTTAGCTGTTTTGTCTTTTCGGGTCTTTTTTGCTCCGGAGCTTATAGACTGGCAGGACTATAACGAAACCGCAATCAAAAATGCTCTGGCTGAATATAGGCCGGTCCTGATAAAGTTCACTGCCGGCTGGTGTACGAATTGCGAGGTTATTGACCGTATCGTCTTTAAGCGAAAAGATATTGCAGAGCTAATCGAGCAGAAAAATGTCTTGCCTGTCAAGGCCGATACTACTGAAAATAGTTTCCCTGCTACGATTGCCTTGAAAAATATCTATAACGAGCCCGGCGTTCCGGTAAGCATACTGTATGTACCGGGCAAGAAGGAGCCGCTCAGGTGGCGCGGAATCTTATTTGCAGATGAGCTGAAAGAGTCATTGCAGCAGATTACTTCGGATAAAGCTGATGGCAAAAAAACTGAAGATTAAGACAGATAAATTTCAGGCTGCCGAGCGGGTAAAAAAAATCTTACCCTTATTGATAAAGACATATCCCGATGCCAAAATCGCCCTCAAATTTGCAAATTCGCTCGAGCTTCTGATTTCCACGATTCTCTCTGCCCAGTGTACCGACGTCCGCGTCAATATAGTAACGAAGGCTCTATTCAAAAAGTACAAATCTATTGATGACTGGACAACCGCCGATTTAAAGCAGATTGAATCGGACATAAAGAGCACCGGCTTTTACCACAATAAGGCCGTCAATATCAAGAACGCCTGCACCACAATAAAAAATCAATATGGCGGCAGGGTCCCCGGCACAATGCAGGAGCTTATCAAGCTTCCCGGCGTTGGCAGAAAAACCGCAAATGTCGTATTAGGCAATGCCTTCGGCATCCCCGGCATTGCCTGTGATACACACGTTATTCGTCTTTCTCGCCGCCTCCGCCTTTCAGAAAACAGCGACCCCGTTAAGCTCGAATTCGATTTAGCCGAAATAGTTCCAAAGAAAAACTGGACTTTATTCAGTGATTTGCTTATCTTTCATGGCCGAAACATCTGCAAGGCCCGTAAGCCCGATTGTTATAATTGTCCGGTCTCGAAATTTTGTCCTTCTGCAGACAAACCGGATTTATGGTAATATATGTATTTATGAAGCGTAAGTTGTAAAACGAGTCACGAGACACAAGGAACGAGTTATGCTGGATATTTCAGATAAACCCGTAAAGGACCTTTGGCGGATATTCCGGGTAATGGCCGAATTCGTCGAGGGTTTTGATGAGCTTGCTACTGTTGGCCCTGCCGTTTCCTTTTTCGGCTCCGCTCGCATCAAGCCCGACAATAAGTACTACAAGCTCGCCGAGAAAACCGCCTTCGAAACAGCCAAGGCGGGCTTCGCAGTTATTACCGGAGGCGGCGACGGAAT
>CAYWUO010000065.1:0-11407 GCA_964461285.1 uncultured Pirellulales bacterium | reverse complement strand
GAAGAGAGTGGACAATAAGGAAACTTACCCAAGAGCTTCCATAGTGCATTATAGATTTCCTGCTCGTGGAAATATGTCGGCAGTAAAGCTGACCTGGTATGATGGCGGATTATTGCCACCTCGGCCGGATGAACTCGAACCCGGCAGGCCTCTCGGGTTGGGCAGCAGCAGTACCCTCATCATTGGTGATAAGGGCATAATAAGATACGGTCAGTATGGCGACAGCCCGCGAATTATACCCGAATCCAAGATGAAGGATTACACACTTCCGCCCAAGACCATTCCCAGAATCGAAGGTAGCCATGAGCAAAACTGGGTCGAAGCCTGCAAAGGCGGTAAACCTGCATGTTCAAATTTTGACTATTCCGGGCCTTTCACTGAAATGGTGCTGCTGGGTAGTGTCGCTCTTCGCTATCCGGGCGAGAGGTTACAGTGGGACGGCGAAAACATGAAGTTTACTAACAATAAAGAGGCGAACAAATATGTCAACCCGACTTATCGTGAGGGATGGTCCCTGTAAACGGGAACTATAAAGTGACGTATTTGGTTCGAAGGAGAAAACAAGATGAACAAAGGACTAAAAGTTGTTTTTCTTCTTTTGGTGTTCGTTGTGAGTGGATGTCGCATGTCTGAATTTCGAGCTGTTAAAGCCTGTGACGAAGACTGGCGGCTTGGTGTCCAGGCGTGGTCGTTCAACCGCTTTACATTTTATGAAGCGGTCGATAAAACAGCTTCGCTCGGCCTGAACTGGATGGAGGCATACCCGCACGGCCAGAAGCTGAGCAGGGATAAGCCCAACATTATTTTCGGCCACGATATGTCGCCGGAAGCAAAACAGGAAGTTAAGCAAAAGCTCAAAGATGCGGGGATAACACTGGTAAACTACGGTGTAGCAAAGCTGCCTAACGATGAGGCCAAGTGCCGAAAGGTATTCGATTTTGCGAAGGAGATGGGAATTGAGACGATTGTGTCGGAACCGCCGGAAGATGCATTTGATATGCTCGATAGGTTGTGTCAGGAATACAAGATTAACGTGGCAATTCACAATCATGCAAATCCAACGCACTATTGGAATCCGGATACGGTGCTGAAGGTATGTAAAGGACGCAGCAAATACATCGGTGCCTGCCCGGATACAGGGCACTGGATGCGCTCCGGCATCAATCCCGTCGAGGCACTGAAAAAGCTCGAGGGTCGCATTATAAGTCTGCACCTTAAGGATATGAACGAGTTCGGCTCGCTTGATGCCCACTGCGTTCCGTGGGGAACTGGCAAGGCGAATATAAAAGCGATTCTCACAGAGCTCCGCCGACAGAATTTCAAGGGTGTGTTCTCGATTGAATATGAATACAACTGGGAAAACTCTCTGCCAGAAATGCAACAGTGTGTGGAATACTTCAATAAAGTGGCAAGTGAGCTAAAACCTAAACGGACTGGAGGAACTTAGAAATCTCTGGCGGTTAGGAGGAATTCTTGAAAGCTCTATTCATCGGCGGCACAGGCGTAATTAGTTCAGCTTGCTCTAAGTTAGCCATAGAACGTGGTATCGACCTTTATTTACTTACTCGCGGCCAAACTACTACACGTACCGTACCGGCAGGTGCTCAAGTCTTACACGGGGACATCCACAATAAAGACCTGATTAATCGAATTTTAGATGGGATGACTTTCGATGTGGTTGTTGATTGGATTGCTTTCGCACCAGGTCATATCGAAACAGACTTGGAGTTATTTGGACACCGTGCGAAGCAGTATATTTTCATCAGTTCCGCGTCTGTTTATCAAACACCGCCGAGAAGTTTGCCTATTACAGAATCCACTCCGCTCAGTAATCCTTATTGGAAATATTCACGGGACAAAATCGCCTGCGAGGAACGGCTGACCGAAGCATATCGCCGGGAGGATTTCCCGATAACAATTGTCCGTCCCTCACATACCTACGATGCTACCTTATTACCTATGCACGGAGAATACACCGTGTTAAACCGTATGCGACTGGGTAAGAAGGTAATTGTTCATGGCGACGGCTCTTCTCTATGGACTTTAACCCATCATCGGGATTTTGCCAAAGGATTTGTCGGCTTAATGGGGAATAATCACGCGATTGGCGAGGCGTTCCATATAACCTCGGACGAGATTCTGACCTGGAACCGGATTTTTGAAATAGTTGCAGAGGCGGCAGGCACAAAGGCTCGTATAATACACATTCCTTCAGAGTTGATTGCATCTTTTGACCCGGAATGGGGGGCAAGTCTATTGGGAGATAAAACACACAGCATGATTTTTGATAACACTAAAATTAAAACTATCGTACCGGATTACGCTGCAACTATCCCTTTTGCTGATGGTGCTAAAGAAATAATATCCTGGTATGATTCAAATCCATCGCACCACGTTGTGAATAAAGAAATGGACCAGCTAATAGACAAAATTATCGCCGCCTACGAGTCAATTCGGGATTCGGCGGTTTAGAAGGACTATTTATAGTAATGTGCGAATTAAAGTCTGACTAATTCTTTCTGTACTGCTGAGGACAATAGCCTTGTTCTTTTGTATAAGCCCTCTTGCAGGGGGCCGGCACCTGGCGGAGTGACCGGCAGAAGTTCGCTTGACAGTCGTTGACAGCGATGTGATAATGTGAAAAATTATATTTAACGATTATAATGATGATTTTTTAGAGTTAACAGGGGCACGATGGACAGTCAAAAAGGCGAGAAAGGTATAAACCGGCGAAACTTTCTACGTTCCACCGCGGCCGTGGGGGCGGGGCTGGTATTGTCACCGGCTATTTTGGCCCAGACAGGCGGCGGCGGAAAAGCGGGTGATATAAACGTGGCCTTGCTTGGGGCCGGTGCTCAGGGACAGGTTTTGCTGAATGCCTGCCTGAAGATACCGGGTATCCGGTTTAAGGCGGTCTGTGATATCTGGACGGCTTGGAATCAAAAACGCGTATCGGGGTTGCTCAGAAAATACCGGCACGAGCACAATACTTATGTTGACTACCGGGAAATGCTCGCTAACGAAAAGGACCTTGACGCTGTGATAGTCGCAACTCCGGACTTCTGGCACGCCGAACACGCTGTTGCGTGTTTGAATGCCGGGCTGCACGTCTATTGTGAGAAAGAGATGTCCAATACTCTGGAAGGTGCTCGCAGGATTGTAGAGGCGGCCAAAGCAAGCGGCAAGCTGCTGCAGGTCGGTCATCAGCGCCGCAGCAATCCTCGATATATTTACAGTTTTGAAAAGCTGATTAAAGAGGCAAAATTATTAGGCCAAATCACCACTATCAACGGCCAGTGGAACCGCAGCAGGTCTGCCTGTGAAGAATTGGGCTGGCCAAAAGGAAGCGAAATCGACGAAGCGACATTGAATAAATACGGCTTCGAGTCTATGACACAATTCAAAAACTGGCGGTGGTATAAGGGCTTGGGCGGAGGGCCGATTGTTGATTTGGGCTCACACCAGATAGATGTCTATAGCTGGTTTCTCGAAGCAAATCCTATATCAGTAATAGCCAGCGGGGG
Organism: uncultured Pirellulales bacterium; assembly: GCA_964461285.1. Lineage (GTDB taxonomy): Bacteria > Planctomycetota > Phycisphaerae > Sedimentisphaerales > Anaerobacaceae > CAZBWE01. The sequence continues at coordinate 7,883 of CAYWUO010000065.1, read as the reverse complement.
CACCGACTACTGGAAAGGTCGCCAGTGGTATGACAGTGTTATGGTCGTCTATGAATACCAGATGAGCCAGGGGACAGTCAGGGCGTTTTACCAAACAATAACGACCAACAGCAGGGCTGGTTACTACGAAGCCTTTATGGGGGATGAAGGGATGCTCAACATTTCCGAAGCTGCCAGCTCCTGGGACGGTATTTATCGTGAGAGCTGGGTTCAGCCGGAAAAATGGGAGAAATGGGTCAAAAAGGGCTATTTGAAGGCGGTCGTAGAACAGCAGCTGCAGGCACCTGGCACGGGTGCTGCCGTGGATGTTCGCGAGTCACCGCCTCCGCCCAAATATGAAATGGCGGTCGATTTTCATGACCCCTATCATAAACCTCATCTTGAGAACTTTTTCGATGCGATTCGTGGCAGGGCGAAGCTGAATTGTTCTGCCGAGATTGGATACGAGACATCTGTAGCTGTGCTGAAAGTCAACGAGGCGATTCAAACCGCTCAGAAACTTGATTTTAAACCAGAAGAATTTAAGATATAGATTCCGGTGTAAGGCAGCTGTTATTAGAAAAGGATTGTTCGTACATTGAAAAAGGGATTGATAGTAACGGGTATTTTACTATGGCTGCCGTTTATGTGGCCTGCTCTCACCGTTTGCTTCGCAAACGAAGCAGTGGGGGCTGCCACTGTTGAGAAACTGCTTGGCGATGAAAATGACGGCAGCCGAACCAATCAGGTCCATCTTATACCCCTTTATGATGAGGAAATTGCTGAGCTCGACAAGATAAGCTACAAGATTTTCCCCGATGACGAACCGCTTCTTCCGTTTTCGACGCGCCAAACGTGCAGCAAATGTCACAGCTATCAGACCATAAGTAAGGGATGGCATTTTAACGCAGTGGATGCAAATGTTGCCCCCGGCCGAACAGGCCAACCGTGGATATTTGTTGATGCAGACATCGTTACGCAGGTTCCTCTTTCTTATCGTCCCTGGCCTGGGGCTTATCATCCCGAGCAACTCGGCATTACGCCATTTCAGTTTACCTGTCTTTTCGGCAGACACATGCCCGGCGGCGGTCCGGGAGAGCTTGAAAGTGATAATATGGACGAAATTATGCGTCAGGGTATCTCAGGCAAGCAGGAAATTAACTGTTTGAGCTGTCACAACGGACACCCGGGTCAGGACCAAATCGAATATGCCTTCCAGATAAGCCAGCAGAACTTTCGCTGGGCAGCAACTGCAGCTTGTGAATTTGCCTCAGTTACCGGCTCGGCGAAAAAGATGGACGATACCTACGACTATTTGATGCCTGTGGATAACAAGGATGCCCCGACGGTTGCTTATCGAAAAGATGCTTTTGACCATAAAAGCAGGGTGTTATTTGACATTGCCGGAAAACCGTCTAATGAGCGTTGCTATTTCTGTCATTCCAACCTGGATGTAGGCGGCAGCAGCCCGGAAAGATGGGCGGCGGATGAAGATGTGCACTTGATGGCGGGATTAAAATGTGTTGATTGTCATCGCAACGACGTTAGTCATAATATTATCAGGGGATATGAAGGCGAGGATACGATATCAGAAAATCCGTTAGCAGCTACTACATCCTGTGTGAGTTGCCACACGGAGGGGCGTTTAGGTGCACCTGTTCCAGACCATCCGGGCATTCCCGCGGTGCATTTTGATAAACTTAGCTGTACAGCCTGTCACTCAGGACCCTGGCCTAAAGAAAAAACCATACCGACAAAAACATCAAGGGCGCACAGTTTAGGTACCCTCGGCTCAAATAAATCCCCGGAGGCATTGCCACATATTTTGTATCCTGTTTTAGCCAGGCGGACTGATGGTAAAATTACACCTCATAAACTGTTTTGGCCTGCTTTCTGGGGCAGTATAAAAGATGAGAAAGTGGCACCTTTTGATATTGAAACTGTCAGAAAAACCACAGGTAGAATTCTCGCCAAAGCAAAACGTTCCCGTACCGGTGATTGGCGAGCTTTCAATACCGAACTTATTGCCGAAGGCCTGAAGGCATTGCAGAAACCAATCGAGGCAAAAGCTGTTTATATAAGCGGCGGCAAGCTCTATCGCCTTGATGACGAAGGCAAACTCATTGCCGCTGAGCACGATGCAGCCAAGCCATACCTTTGGCCGATTGCCCATGACGTCAGGCCGGCTGCGCAGTCACTGGGCGTTTTTCAATGTGAAGATTGCCATTCGACGGATGCGCCGTTTTTCTTCGGCGAAGTCACTATCGACTCTCCGATTGCAGAACAGCAAAAACCGTCTAAAGAGATGGTTGAGTTTCAGGATATTAGCAGGAAATATGCGTGGGCGTTTGCTTTCTCATTTGTATTTCGCCCGTGGCTGAAGGTTATTGCTCTTTGCTGTTGTGGGATTCTGGCAGGCGTATTATTGTTATATGCCCTGAGAGCTCTGGATTGTATAGTTAAAACTATAACCGGGAAAAATTAGAAAAGTTTTATTGAAGAGTATGTGAAAGGGACCCCATTTTGCGACGTATTGCAAAATGGGAATACAATTATATGTTTCGTACGGTATCAATAATCGCTTTTTTGGCTACCTTTATAAGTATTGGTGCGTTTTGCATAGTACGGCCATGCTGTAAGGAGTGCCGGTGGACCCCACTCGCCGTTTTGAGAAGGGCTGTTCGTGTATTTACAATGCTGTTTATCGAACAGAAATTAGGCCCTGTTGGTATTCTTCGCAAGCTCGTATATTTATTAGCATTACTTTGCTTTTTGGTATTGGCGGTTACGAGTTTCTATCCGGTATTGATTCTTAAAGAACCAATCCACGGTTATTGGCTGATGCTGCATGCTACTTTTGCACCGATATTTGCAATATGTTTAGCGGTTTTGGCTGTAATGTGGGCGGGAAATTGCAGTTTTAATAAAAATGATTGGCCGTGGCTGACGCGTATCATCGAGCGTGTTACCTCAGCAAAAAGCAGCGGCCAGGAAATTGCTTACTCCGGAGTACCCGATCCTGGGCAGAAGATAACTTTCTGGCTAATTGTTGTGCTGGCACTTCCACTGATTCTTTCGATTATCTTGAGTATGTTCTCGCTTTTTGGAACTTATTGGCAGGAGCTTCTTTTGGATACTCACCGTTGGACCGCATTAGCGTTCGCGATTGCTGCAATTATACATATTTACTTGATAATCCGAGCCAAAATGAAAGAATGATATTGATATAAGCTCGTGGGATTTAGTTATACTATTCGAGACTTCTTCAAAAAGGAGTTTGTTGAAAGGAGAATGGAAAAATGGAAAAAATTGTAGCTTTGTTATGTGTTTTTGGTTTGGGCATGTGCTTTTCGCTGCTGGGTTCGATTAGCGTCAAGCTTATGCCGCGGCTGAAGATTGACCAGGGCAAGTTCGGCTCGCTTATATCGGCTTTTATGCTTTCCTGTTTGATAGCTTCGCTTATCATTGGAGTTGTCATTGATAAGATTGGATATAAGCCGGTGGCAATATTCGGATTTGCTTTGACGGCAGTATGTATTTTCCTTCTTGCGCGTGGCGCAACCTACGGTGCAGCATTTGCGGCCTGCCTGCTAATGGGTTTTGGAGCAATGGCTCTGAATACCGCGGGCAATACACTTATTCCGGTCGTCTTGTTTGGGGGTGAGAACCCTGCAGCTGCAAGTAATCTCGGTAATGTCTTCTTCGGTCTGGGACTTTTCCTTACACCCTTTATCGTAAGCTTGCTTTTCCGGAAAATATCGTATGAAAGTGCCGTCTCGGTATTAGCCGTGATAGTATTGGCCCCCATTGTATTAGCGATTTCGGCGACCTACCCAAAGAGCCAGGCTGGCTTTGCTCTTTCAGATGCCTTTTCGCTGCTTGCCGAACCGACTGTTCTGGTCGCTGCGTTAGCGCTGTTCTGCTACATCAGCCTGGAGATGTCGTTTTCCAACTGGCTCCCATCGTTTGGTAAGGAGGTAATTAGCAGCGCAAAACCTGATATGGATGCCGGTGTTGTGGATGCTTCTGCGCAGCGGATGCTTTCGGCGTTTGCCGTAGCTATGATGGTTGGCCGACTTATCGCAAGCCAGATTCCGGCAATCACGGAGTATGGGAGCTGGTTTATCGCCGGTGCTGCCCTGCTTGCCACTTTGGTCATTCTGGCAATGATGTTCAATAAGAGTGTTTCGCTGGCGTGGCTGTTGGCGGTTCTTGCCGGCCTTTTCTTTGCACCCTGTTTTCCGACAACGGTGGGAATTACGTTTGCCAAGTTCCGCCCTGAAATATACGGCAGCATTTTTGGTATCATCTTCGCAGTCGGTTTGCTTGGCGGTGTGATTGTTCCAAAGGCCATAGGTAACCTGGCAAAGGGTTCGTCTGTTCAGAAGAGTTTGAAGTTGTTGGTTCCTGCCTGCATAGCTCTGATTATTCTGGCGCTTATTTTAGGGAAGGTCGGGACGAAAAAGAAGCCTGAGGCACCTACGACCCTGACTGCCATGAAAGTAGTTGAGATGAATCCAGCCGAGAGCGTACTTCAAAAGGCCATCGACGCAGAATAAAGCGGGTAATAGCTTGACAAATTTTTAGAAATAGAATAGGATACGAATAACAGTCAGGTAGTGATACCCATATTAACAGGGAGGTTAAAAGTTACTTTATTTACATAGAATTGTGAAATTTTAGGATTTGCAAAATGTCAAGAAGGATTTGTAGTTCAATCTTAAAGGTTTATTTAATCGCATTGTTGGTAATATCTCTGTGTTTTGTTCCTTCCTGTAAGAAAACCACTCCTCAAGATATCGGCCAGCAAACGGTTGGTGCCTCTAAAGAAAAAACCAATGATACAGAAATACAGACCCCCGATACCCCGGCGTCAACAAGGCCCGAGACACCTGATGTGCCTGCTGAAGATACGAATACTACCAAATTAGTGGCGATTGAGCTTGAGTTACCGAAGGCAGTGTTCGTGGGCACACCGCAGGATTCCCGAGTTCCCAACCTTGAGAAACCGCTTGGCAAACCGCGTCCGCCTTTTTTAGCTCCGGCTGGAACGACAAATGTCGCGCTCGGAAAACCGGTCTCCAGTAGTGATGAGGAACCTATTATCGGTGAGATAGAGATGGTAACCGATAGTGATAAAGAAGCTGCTGACGGCAGTTACGTTGAATTGGGGCCTTTCCAGCAGCACGTTACGATTGACCTTGAGGCCGTGCACGAGATATATGCCATTGTATTCTGGCATTATCATAAGCAGCCCAGGGTTTATTATGACGTGGTAGTACAGGTTGCTGATGACGCTGATTTTATAACGAATGTCAGGACACTGTTTAACAATGATATTGACAACTCTGCAGGTTTCGGTGTCGGAAAAGATATGCACTATGTCGAAACTGCCGAGGGCAAACTAATCGACGCCAGGGGCGTTCAGGCCCGCTATGTTCGTCTTTATAGTAATGGCAGTACAAGCAACGAGCTGAACCACTATATTGAAGTGGCTATTTACGGTAAGTGCGTAGAATGAAACCTCCGGCTGCGACTTGGCCTCTCGCCTCCGGCGAAGCTTTCGGCGGAGACGGGTCGCCGAGACGAGCGGTAGAGTCCGGTTTGTCTGCAAAATCATTCAAAAAATGTTTCGTTCCTGTTTTGGCTATCACAATCCTTGCGCTATTTTTGCGTTTGCCGCGGTTAGAGCAAAGGCCGATGCACGGAGACGAGGCCATCCACGGCGTTAAGTTCGGCGAGTTGCTGGAGGAAGGGATTTATATCTATGACCCCAATGAATACCACGGCCCGACGCTTAACTATCTGACTTTAATCCCTGCCCGGCTCGGCTCCGCTGAGAAACTGACGGAAGTTAACGAGCACACCCTGCGTATAGTGCCCGTTTTTTTTGGTGTATTGTTGGTACTGCTGCTTTTGCTAATCGTTGACGGCCTGGGTACGCGTGCCTCGATTTGTGCCGCTATCCTGACCGCTATATCACCGGCTTTTGTTTTCTATAGCCGTTATTACATTCAGGAAATGCCACTCGTTTGCTTTACATTTGGTGTGATTACTTGCGGCTGGCGCTATGCGCAGAGCAAGAAAATTGGGTGGGCCTTGTTAACGGGGATGTTCCTCGGGCTTATGCATGCAACGAAGGAAACCTGTATCATATCTTTTGGTTCGATGTTTCTGGCCCTTTTGATTTTTCTTTTATTGCAACGCGGGAAAGAAAGACCTTCGGAGAAAATAAAAACATCGCATATTATCGCAGGTCTGGCTGTAGCTATGGCGGTCTCAGCTCTTTTATATTCGTCGTTTCTCACTAATCCCAAAGGAATTCTGGATTCGGTACGGACTTATACAGTTTATTTCAGCCGGGCAGGACACAATAATTTGCATATTCATCCCTGGTATTATTATCTGAAAATGCTCCTCTGGTCCCAATACAGCAATGGCCCGATATGGAGCGAAGCCATTATTGTCTTGTTGGCTGCAATCGGTTTTATCGTTGCGATAAGAGGAAAAAACTTACCGAATGTCAATGTTCCTCTGCTTCGCTTTATTGCGTTTTACACGGTCATTATGACTATTTTGTATTCTGCAATCCCATATAAAACTCCCTGGAGTATGCTGGGATTTCTGCATGGTATGATTTTATTAGCTGGTGTAGGTGCAGTTGTGCTGGTCAGACTGGCGCCAAGTATTTTGCCTCGCCTGATTGTTATTTGCCTGTTGATTGCAGGTTCGCTTCATTTGACCTGGCAGGCGTATCTGGGCAGTTACAAGTATTACGCTGACAATTGCAATCCATACGTATATGCACACCCTACAACGGATGTTTTTGCTATGGTACAAAGAGTGCAGGAGATAGCTGGCATTCACCAAGACGGCATCAATATGCAGATTCAGGTCATTTGTCCGGAATCAGACTATTGGCCATTACCCTGGTACCTACGCTCTTTCACTGGAGTTGGTTATTGGGATGATGTGGATATGGATGTTCCGGCAGCTCCTGTCATTATCGCCTCTCCGAGCGTAGAAAAGGAGCTTATAACAAAGCTATACGAATTGCCGCCACCCGGCAAGAAGAACCTGTATGTTCCCCTGTTTGATACATATATGGAGTTACGTCCCCAGGTGGAGCTGCGTGGTTATGTCAGGAAAGAATTGTGGGACCGTTTTCAGCAGAGTCAGGCCAAGCCGTTTTAATCACAGCCGACCAGGTGAAACATGATTCAACCGCTTAATGAAGCTTGTTACCTCAAGAGCGACTATCGTTCAATCCCGAATATAAGGTGTTTTTCTCACGAAGCTATGGCGACCACTTTTGAGGTTATCATCCAGCACAAGGACAGCCGTTATGCTCAGCAGGCAGCCAGGGCCGCTTTCGATGAGGTTGACCGGCTCGAAGCTGAGCTTAGTCGATTTATTGAAAACAGCGACATCTCCCGTATCAACAATCTCGCTGCCAACCAGCCGCTAATAATTGGTCTGGCTGCATTCGAATGTTTACAGCTCAGTGCCGGAATCTACGAAGATACCAACGGAGCTTTCGATATTACTATTGGCTCTCGATGCCGGAAACCCGATGCGATAATTGGGTATCCAATAAAGCTGGATGAAACACAATACACAGTAGAAGTATTGACCAGTCCGGTGCAGATTGACCTTGGTGGAATTGGCAAGGGCTACGCGGTCGATAAGATGGCAGAATTGCTGCGAGAATGGAGTATCGATATCGCCTTGATATCCGGCGGCTATAGCTCGGTTTTGGTCCTCGATGCTTCGCCTGAGACAAAAGGCTGGCCGGTAACTTTAAGTAATCCCAATAACCATAAACAGATTTTAGCCCGCCTTTATTTACAAAGGTGTGCTGTGGGTGCTTCTGGTTTGCAGAAAGGCCGGCATATCATCGACCC
>CAYWUO010000064.1:0-11422 GCA_964461285.1 uncultured Pirellulales bacterium | reverse complement strand
ATGGCCGGAAAGGCCGAATCTGGACAAGAGGTTACGACAAGCGATTTTGTTTTTCCAACGAGGACATTGAAGCGAAAATCAAATATATAAAAAACCACTGATTAGATGTCGATTAGCCCCGGCACCTGTGGCCGGGGCCTTTTCTTCCGGACCTGCCTGCCCTCCGTAGTATAACACAAGGATGGGGGCCGGGGGCATTTATATCGGCACCTGTGCCGGTCGGTAATATCTCAATTCGATTAGCCCCCGGACCTGTGCCGGGGGCATTTATATCGGCACCTGTGGCCGGGGCCTTTTCTTCCGGACCTGCCTGCCCTCCGTAGTATAACAAAGGATGGGTGACCGTATGCGACTACATCGCAGGTATGACTGATAGATTCTGCCTGAAGATGCCAAAATCTTTAACCACAAATCCAAGATGTCTCGCTTGCTCGCCAATGAAAAATCTATACTATTGAAGAGAAATTTTCAAGGCAAATTTAGTGATTTGTCGTTAGTCTTTGGTACATGCCAAGTCCGCAATTACTGCCAAATGAGCAAACTATTGCTCCGCTACGATGTAAACCACAAAGTCTGGTATACAAACGGCTGGAAACATACAAATACAATTGAATGTTTCTGGGCATTGCTCAAACGTGGTATTGTCGGCCAATTCCACAAAGTCAGAGCTAAGCACCTCTACAGATATATCAATTAGTTTGCCTACAGATTTAACAACCGAAACAATGAAGGCGTTTTCGACTTGACGATTAAAGGGGCAGTTAGTCAAATGTTACCCAAAAAGATGCGAATGCGAGCCAAGCCTCGCAAGTCGTAATTCATCTTTTGTGATTTTATATATTAAAAGCCAATCGGGTTTCAAATGAAGTTCTCGGTAACCATTCCAGATTCCTGACAATGGGTGATCTCGAAACTTTTTGTCTAACTTCTCGCCACTGAAAATTGTATTAATAACGCCTCTTAAGGTCTCAATATCACCAGCAGTTAACTCCGCTTTGTTATAATCTTTTTTGAATCTTTTAGAACGCCTTATTTGCCTCAATGCTCAAGATCCTCGAACAAATCATCTACTGTTGCGAATACTTCCCCATTGCCAGATTCTACTTCGCTTATCGCTTGTAATGTTTCCTTGTGGGGAAGTTCGATTTTAAACGGAATACTTTTAGTATAGATAATCTGCTTAAAAAGCATAGAAATTACTTGTGTTGTATTAAGCCCAAGTGACCTTAAAATACCAACCGCTTCGTTTTTGGTTTGGCTATCAATTCTTGCATTTACAGATACATTACTCATTTTTGTTTCTCCAAGCATATTAATATTGCACTACAGCGTATATACAAAGCATATACAATGTGTTCGTCAAAGTCAAGTAAAATCTTTAAGAAAAATTGTTTTTCGAGTTTTTTTCTTAACTACCTTATAACACATGACTTATGCAATATCGATACTATAGAAACAGCATTATATGCGATTTAAAGGGGTCTTTAAAGGTCATATTCTTAATTTTAAGCGATTCTGCGCAATTTTAGAGACTCGTTTTTTCAGGCTGTGCCAATATTCACTTGTAAAAGAGTTATTTTCTACCATTCTCTGCGAAAAATTAATTTTTTTATCATTTTTGTTAGATTTTCATTGAACAAATAGTCGGAGTTTGGTATAATACCAACATGTACTCCGGTACTACATGTTCGCGGAGTTCCGCACGATTCGAGCTAAGAAGCCACGCTAAGGGCAAGTTCGCCCAAGTAATCAACAAATCACGAAAGACGTGAGACGAGCGACGGCTCTGTCCTCCGTCATCTGTCGTCCGTCGTCAATCATAAATATTCGACAGGAGTTGGGTCATAAAAGTAGCTCTCGCCATAGCGATTTTCAATTGGTTGGAAACGCTGCTCGTCTCGCCGGTTCTTTTGTATCGTCGTCTCCGTTACGGCTATGCATTTCGCCGGATTCGTATGACCCAGCCAAAGTACTCAAAGGTTAATCCTGCCGATTATAAACGGCTGCGAAAATACGAATGGTTTGCACAAAAGGGATCACGTAGTTTTTACACAGTAAGAAAAGTGAAAAGACGCAAAAGAAAAAGAGCAACCATAATCTTCCTTCATAAGGAAATAATCGATGTTCCTGATGGAATGGTAGCGGACCATATAAATCACGATAGTATGGATAATAGAAGCGCAAATTTGCGGCCTGCCACGCATTCACAGAATGCATGCCACACTAAAAAATATGGCGTATCATGTTCGAAATACAAAGGGCTTTTCTGGAAGAAGGATAGTCACAAGTGGGTTGCACGGATAATGTTCGAGGGAAAGAGAATATATCTCGGCTGTTTCGAAAACGAAATCGAGGCAGCGAAGGCGTATGATGCAGCAGCGAAGAAATATCATAAGGAATTCGCAGTATTAAACTTCCCATCCTAAACGCAATACGATATACGCAATACTCTTCACGAAATTAAGCTCCTTGACTTAACCGCCGGTGTCGGTTAACCTTAAGTGACTATGAAAAGATTACTTACATCGTGTTTCGGCCTTGGCTGGCTGCCTCTTTGTCCGGGTACATTCGGGTCATTGCCGCCGGTTATTATCTTCTTCCTATTGTGCCGGTTCGCAGCGCCGATGAACCTGACGATAGTCGTAATGGCAGCTTTGGTATTGGCGGGCTCTATAACTTGCGTAATTTTTTCTCCCGCTGTAATTGCAGCGACCGGCAAAATCGACCCGCCGGAAGTCGTCGCCGACGAACTGGCAGGTGAGGCGCTTGTATTTTTAGCAGTCCTTTTGTTAGCTGCACATACATATTCTGCCAAACAGCTCTTGGTAATTACCGGGCTTGGCTTTGTTCTTTTCCGGCTGTTCGATATCATCAAACCCTGGCCGATAAACATTATTCAAAAACTTCCCTCTGGCTGGGGTATCCTTGCCGATGATTTACTGGCTGGCGTTTATGCAGCGATTGTCCTTCTGGTCTGTATGCGACTTTGGTTCAGTGGTCAGCCGGGGTAGTTGGTGGTTTCGAATTTGGCCACGAAGACATTAAGGCACAAAGAAAAAATAGATACAAAATAGCCACGAAGGCACAAAAACACGAAGTTTTGTAAATGAAATTTGAAAAAACATCTGAGAAAGAAGAGGCGGTAGCAACAAAGATAGTGGATGCCGCTTATGCAGTGCATAAAGCATTGGGCCCAGGTCTTTTAGAAAAGATATATGAAGTATGCTTCTGCCACGAACTAACAAAACGTGGCTTGTCTTATGAAAAACAAGTGGATATTCCTATCGAGTATGATGGACTTAAATTTGATGAAGGATTACGACTGGATGTGTTGGTTGAAGGAATGATTATTTGTGAGATAAAAGCTGTGGATAAAGCAAATCCTGTTTGGGAGGCTCAGTTACTGAGCTACTTAAAGTTAACAGGTAAACGCATTGGTTTTCTAATTAACTTTAATGTTTCTGTAGTGAAAAACGGTATTAAAAGAATTATCTTATAAATTTTGTGTCTTGGTGCCTTAGTGGCAAAAAAGGTAAAAACTTAGCAGGTAAAAATGGCGAAAGAATATTCCATTGATGTTTGTAATGAGCTGGCCGAGAGATTCGGTGCCGCTCAATTGCATCGGCCGATGCGGATTGGCCGTTACGATGCTGGTGCCGAGCTTATCTATAACGTCACGGGCCTCGAACAGGGAAATTCGGCTCAGGTAAAGCTGTTGATTGAAAAATTTGTCGGTGGCGGATTCGCCGGCCAGGTCTATAAAGTAAAGCTCCTTGAGATTGAGTCAAACGATGGAGAAATAGCCGGCCTCGAGGCAGGTAAAATTTATGGGATAAAGATTCTCATCCCGCCCTCCGGTTTCTCGCGCCTGTTCCGAAATTTCCTGTACTGGATAGGTTTCCAGGGCGCATTTTCCCTCCAGGTCAACCCCACGGCGGCGAAGGCCGGGGCGCTCTGGCAGAAATTTGTCCGCCGTGCAGCGAAAATCCAGTTCGGCGATGAAAGTTCCATCGTGGATATCTATGCAACTTTCGTGGACGATAAAATCGGCAGCTGCGGCGAGCTGCGGGAGTGGATTGATGGGCGCACCTGGCGGCTGGAGGTCGATGAGCATCTGGACATGCTAAAGCGCGGACTTCGTGGCAAGTCCGTTGACCGGCAAAAACTCGGCTCACCCGAATATCGCGCAAAGCGAGAATTTATGGCCGAATTTGTCAAATTGCTTCACGATACGGGTGCGTATGAGCTGGCCCGGCAATACGAATGGTCGACCTGCAAGAGTCAGCCGAACTGCCTGAAGCGGCAGGGTACCGAGGATGACCCCTCCGCAGGACTTGTGGCGGTCGATTTCAGGGCGGGCCTGGCACTACTGCCGTTTCTGCCGATGAGCCCGGGCGATTTCAAATTGATTGCCAAAGGAATTAGTCGCGGCTCGCTCGTTCAGTTCGACCGCGGCGATGTGAGTAAGCTGGAGGGCTTCGTCGAGGCATACGGAGATGAGTTCGCAGATATGCGAGAGATGCTGCAGGAACTAAAAATCGCCGAGCAGTCCTATCGCGATTCGCTCGTGGATATCACGCACAACCATATCCGCCTGCTCCGTGGCGGAATATGGTCGACGATTTTTGAAAGCGCGGTGACCGGCTGGAAGGTACGGAACCTTATTGACGATGAGCACAAACAAAAGCTAAATAAAAGCAAGGCCTTGACGCTGCTGTTTTTTGCTATTGGCATTGTCCCTCTTTTGGGCAAATTTATCAGGCGTTTTTGGGGTCGAACAGACTGGCGAATCCATTACAGAGATATGCTGACCAACGCGGATTACTTCGTAAGGTCAATCCGGGCAAGGATTTCTGAGAAGGTTATCGTCTGGCACAGGGCGGGCAGGGTCGGCCCGGAACGGGCACTGAGATTACAGGGGCAGCTCCGGCTATTTCTATTAAATTTGCCCTTATCGATTTTACCTGCCGGGCTGCACAGATTTTTGACCGACTGGTCGTTCTTCAAGGACAAGCTCCACTATATTTGTGTTCGGCCGATAAAGCTATATTTCAGCACCCCGCTTCGCGAGCAGTGGCTGCGGGACATGGTCAGCGAGGGTAAGAAAAAGCACCTTCTAACCGACCAGGACGCCGAGACGATACTGTCCCAGCTGCGCGAGCCATACATTCAACGGTATCTGCTCAGTCTCGTTGTGCACCTTCTGACGCTGCCAATCACCCAGATTGTCTCGGTTATTTTGGCCTGGATATACTGGCGAAGGACCGGCGATGAGCTCGGTGCCGGCGGGATACTCATATTGTTTCAGGTCACGCCAATTTCCCCCGGGTCTCTGTGCCGAGGACTCTGGGCCGTTGGGATTGCTGTTTACGACCGCAGCTTTAAGGACTACAACATCGCCGTATTTCTGAGCTTCTTCAAGTACATCGGCTACCTTGCCTTTCCCATCCAGATGACATATCGCTACCCGGCCCTGGCCCGCTTTATGGCTGCCCACTGGGCGACTGAGGCGGTGCATATTGTTCCGGTGTTTGGTGAAAGAGGAGCACTGTTGGAGCACTGGGTGTTTCGGCTGTTCTATAACTGGCCACTGACGATACGGCGGCGGATGCGCAGACGGGCAGAGGTGCGGCAACCGATGAAGCCGAGGTATTGGCACGTGGGTTTGTGTGCCCTTGCCGGAGCATCGATACTCGGAATCGCCGATTTGATTCACCTCGGAGGCGTAAGCGAGCTGCCGGGCCTGAAAGATATCTGGTGGCTTGCAGTAGTACCGCTTCTTTGCGGTGCGAGTGTCACTCTCGGCTGTGGCGGAGCTACATTATGGAAACGAATAGTTGCTGCTGCCGTATGTGGAATTACGCTTGCTCTGCTTTATACCGCTGTATCAGCTATAGCGGGGCAAATCTACGAGGTCGCGGTCGGTGGAATGGCGAAAGATTGTTTATGGTGGGTGTTTATTTTTGCAATCCTTTCAACTATCGGGGCGATAGTTGCAGAGCTAAAGCTCCCAGACCCGGATTTATAAAATCTTTGCACCTCATTCCGGCTGATATTACGACCCAGCATTGGCCAGGTTTGTCCAGCCGGATTCTGTCGTTCCTGTGGAATTCAACTCCCAAGCCCTTAACCGCTACGCCTATGTCAGAAATAATCCATTGAAGTTCTCTGACCCAACCGGCCATGGCTGGTTCAGCAAATTCGTCAACAAGTGGCTCGGTGCGATTATCACTGTGGCACTTACGGCTATGGGTGTGCCACTACCTATCAGCAGCATGATCGGAAGCGCCGTTGGTGCGGCTGTCAACGGTGGAACTTTTAAGAGCTTCGCTATAGGTGTAGGGATAGGTATCGCAAGCGGACTCGTTGCTGTGGGTTTGGGCAATTCCATCTTTGGCGAAGTAGCGTGGGGGAATTTCATTAGTAAACCCATAGGAATAGGAGCTGCCTTGCAGGGTGCTCTGCAGGGCTCGGCAGGAGGTGCTATTTCCTCCGCCGTCTATGGCATGAATGTCTGGAAAGGTATGGGAGAGGGCGCCTTAGCCGGACTCACAGGCGCAGGCGTCGCAATCGCTTTGGAACCTATGAATGCTGGGATTAAATGGATAACCGGCAATCCTGCAAAGTTAAGAATTACGACAAAAAATAATGAATCACCATATGTAGTCAAAATATATTCCATAAAAGACTTTGATAAAATAATGCAAGATGTCATCGATGCTGGAGACCAAATAATGAAGATAGAATGGTCAGGGCACGGCCTTGGGGGTAAAATTTTTGGACGTGGTACAAGAGGATTTGGATTAGAAATGGGGAAAACAGATGTGCTATGGAAGGGATCTTCTGATTACTTAAGTAAACATTTCTACTCTCTCGCGCCACGGAAAGGTCTTATAACTCAGGCGATAGCTCCTAATGCGACAATTGAACTTGAATCTTGCTACTCAGCATCTATTGAAAAGAACATCGGTAAATACGATCCTAAGTCTATAGCTCATTCATTCAAGGAGATTTTTCCAGGAGCCACTGTTAGAGGTTTTACTACCAAAGCATGGAATGTAAGAGGTACGTTTATGACTGGCCCTAAATTCTATGGTTGGAAAGAAGTCAAATAAAAGTAGATTTGGATATATATATTAACTTTATTATCTTCAATAAAAGGAAAATAAATGAAAATTTTTATCAGGAAAAAAAAGTATATCCTTTATCCGGTTCTATGTATTGTAATTTTGTGCTTTCCATTTTTTCTATTTTACTTTACATATTCTTTTCCTCATGACAGAATTCGAGAGAGTCAGTTGTACTTGGTTTCATTTAGAAGCCGGATTGACAAATTTAGAGAAACCGAAGGGAAATATCCAGATTCTTTAAGAGAACTCATGTCTGTTCCTTACAAAGAATATATATCTTCTCTTTTTATAGGTAATAGAAATGAGAGCAAGGTTTTAAATGGACGAGGCGGTTGGTATTATGACCCAAATCCAGGAGGAGTCAGGATCAATTTGACAAAACCTGTAAAGCATTATCTAAGGTTCTATTTAGGTAAGGAAAGAAACGAAATCCCTGCTGACTGGTAAAGCAAATTTTTTCCGCTGTAGATTGTTGAAGAACATACTTTTGCTTACCAGTTATTTCTTTTAGCTCTTTAAAAATTGAATGATTTAAGTTTTAAGTAAAGTACACCGACTCAGTTGGCCATGGATTCGACCCCGCGATTTCGCTCGGGACAGGTAAGCTTACCACTGATGGCAGGTTCAGCAAAATGAAAGCAATAGTTACCAACTTCCACGTAAAACGTAGTGGGTAATACACGAAAATCTGCTCAATGTCAGCAACTTAATTATGTAGTCTTTTTTATCGTCTTGTACATTTGATATTTGTATTTAGAATTTGTCCTTCGACTTTGCTCAGGATGGTGAGCCTGTCGAACCGTTTATAATTTAGCGTTTGGAATTTAGGATTTTTCACAATCTCTATGTCCTTTATGGCTTTGTTTTATGTTAGAGAAGGGAAATTCTTTATTAATTTTTAGCAGGATGCAAATTACAATATTTCGAATATGCTTACCTTGACCATATTAGGAATATCTTTGAAGGGAAGACTTATGAAAATTCGTTTGGGCCTTTTGGCTTTGATTCTGATATTAGCAGTTGTTTACGTTTGCGGCTGTAAGTCAAAAGAGCAGCCGGTGCAGGTCGATAGCAATCAAGCCGAGCCAAATGCTGTGTCTGAGAACCGGCCCGAAGAGATTGTCGTTACTGTAAATGGAATTGATATCATTAAGGACGATTTCGAATCGAAGGTCGAGCAGCAGATTGGTGAGGTTCAGAGGCAAATGCCCCAGAATTTCTTTGAGCAGTATAAGAAAGAACTGCGCAAAAAAGTAATGGATGAGATGATTTTGGATATTATACTGGCCCAGAAGGTACAACAGCAGGGAATAGTTATAACTGACCAGGAAATCGATGAGAGAGTAAGTGAATTTCTGCAAAGGCAAAAGATGTCCATGCAGGATTTCCAGGAATTGTTAACTGCAAAAGGAGAGAATTTCGAGCAATTCAGAGAAAAGGTGCGGAAAAACCTCGAAGTTTGAGTGAGCGTTTTTGTTTGACTAACTATACGAGCTGCTGTATAATAATGATAGAGAGCGTATGGATGCCTTTATTCTAATAAAACGTCTGGTGATTTCACGAAGAGTACTTTTCACCGAAAAGGCGGAGATGGAAATGGCAAGAGATGCGTTGACGCCGGAGCTTGTGTACGAGGCCATACTTAATGCTCCTGCAATCTTCAAGGTCCTGCGTTCGCGTAATCCGAAGACCAAAAAAGCTGAAAAGTTGTATGTAATTAAGGGTCTGACCTTTGATGGATTCGACATCTACACCAAAGGTAAGATTCTCAAGAAAGAAGGAGTTGACGTTTTTTATGTCCTTATCTCATCCAAAAAAAGCACTGATATCTGAGCCTTTGCCTTGTCCGGAGTGTGGAAAGGTTAAGATGACTCGTACGATAGCGACTTGTCAACTGGGGGATGGGCTGACAGTCAAGGGGCTTCGTCACTACAAGTGCCGGTCTTGTGGCGCGCGTTTCTTCGACGATGAAGCCATGCATAGTATCCAGTCTGCCCGTGCATCACGGGCTGCATCGGCGCACGCTTGACTGAAGCACCAGAGGAAATCCGACGACATCATACCAATTTCTTGACAGGTGCTTGTATTTGTCGTGGTATTTTGGTAAGGCCTGCGAGAGTGGTATCATTGAAACAATAGAAAGATAACAGAGAGTGTGTTCCTCGCAAGGTAGCTCGCAATCCCTAAAAATTTCACATTTGACTATTTTGGTGCTTTCCGGGGATTTGCCAATAGAATCTGCAATTACTTTAAGAAATACCTTTTGGCAAATTCGATAAAATATGGCCAGTTGGGCCCGGTTGTGTGCCCCCCTTCGTGCTGCCTGAAGGCTATATCGCCATCAATCAATGTTTCCTGGGGCGGGAACAACATTGTTCGCATACTTTTTTTACCCAGCAGCTCGTAAACGGGACCGGCCATTGCACCGGCAAGAAACATTCCCTTTGCATCGACCCATTGACCCTCAACAGAAGCTGACCCGGCACTGATAAACGCCGGGCGTGGTGCACACATTGCAACTAAATGATGTGCATCAACGGGAAGGTCTTCCTGAGTTAACGGGCCGGCATATTTTATAAAATTCCCGGCAAACCAATGATATTCGCCTGACCCGGCAAGGTTCTCAACCTGCTCGCCAAATACGCGGTGCAGCAACTTGACCCCTCCGGCACCTGATGACCCGATAAATCCGATGGCAATTCGAGGCTCATAAGCCATAGCAACGACAGCGGCTTTTCCATAACGTGAAAGGCCTTCAATGCCAATACGTTTTTCATCCACGTCATCATCTGTTTCGAAATAATCGATTGCACAGCCTGCTCCCCAACCCCAGGCGCGGAGGCTCCCCCAATCATCGGGTTTTCGGGGTTTGCCTTTGTTAACCAAACCAATTATCCCCTGTCTTAATCCGGCACCGTTATCGGCCTGGTAACTAACAGGATTCAGGATAGCGTACCCCCATCCTTTCTTCAACAACTGCTGTTTCCAGGTAAGCATGTTGCTGTTTCGGTGTTGGGGCATTCGGAAGCGTCCTGAAAAGTCAAAGCTAAATTCCATTATCACAGGTACTGGCTTTTCAACCTTGGCAGGCGTGCCGACAGTTAACTGAATAACCACCTCGATTGCAGGATAAGATGAATTATCAACAATACCCTCAAGCTGTTTAATTTTTACAGGGAGAACACCATCCATTGTATCTTTTATATTTATAACCTTCCAGCTTACCGAAGGGATATTATCCGGTAGCCTGCCATAAATTTCGCGGTCAAATAATTCTTTAATCTCGGCCCGTCTTTTTTGCCATTGCTCAGGTTTTGTAACTTTTGACCCATCGTTAAATTCCAATGGATTTGGAAGGAAATAAGGCTGTACTTTAGCTTCGTCTGTATTGGCAGCATTAGGTGCTTTGGGATTTCCGGATGGTCCCGGCCGGATGGATGAAATGCCCAGCTTGTCCATCATCAGTTTGTGGTCGGCATTACTCAATCTTCTAATGCTGTCTCTGTTTTGTTGTGAAAACTGTGCAAACAAAGGGGATGCTGTTAAAATACATAATAGAATTAAAATCACTGGTTTAATTATTGTGTTCATTTTATAAGTTAATACTCCTTATTTTGAAATTCAATAATATGTCCGGCAGCTTCGGCCATTGTGACTATCCAGATCTTTTCTTCGTTTTCTTTTATCTGACATTTCCCATTTACACGTTTAAAAGCATATTTTTCCCCCTACGGTATCAATAATCATATAAGATTCACCCTGGATTTTCAAGAATTTCCTCTTTCAAAGCTGCTTTTTCAAAAATCCGTAAAACAACGTATTTTTGAGAAGCAAATATACAATTTAACCAGTGACAGTTGAGGGAATAGTTTCTTCGGTTATTGAGTAATGATGTAATAATCACACAAAAATGCTCAAGCTTTTAAAAATTTTCACATTTGCAAAGGTGTAATTCTGTTAAGATGTTTCCCTTGAGCGTCCAAATGTGAAATCAGTTGAAATCTTAGGACATTGTACTAATTTATTGACAGGTGCTTGTATTTGTCGTGGTAAAGCCGAGGGATGGCCAAGTCGCCGACGCTCCAAAGCTAAGGCATGGCCAAGTCAGCCGTGAACTAAAATAATTGACAAGGTGTATAAGAAGCTGTTATTCTATAAGCGCTTTATTTTTGCCACTAAGGCACAAAGGCACTAAATTTTTTTACTTTTTAATTCATTGTGTCTTTTTGGCTAATATTTGGCGGCGTAGCTCAGCTGGTTAGAGCATGGGATTCATAAGCCCAGGGTCGTTG
>CAYWUO010000063.1:0-11528 GCA_964461285.1 uncultured Pirellulales bacterium | reverse complement strand
GACGAGATATTTATTACTCTAAACGATGATAACGTTGACAGAAACAGGTTTTACGCCGGAGCGTCCCTTAATTTGTCAAAAGATATCAAGGCAAATATTTTCTACCTCTGGCAATCAAGCAGGTCTTCTAACCAGTGGAAAGACATCAATGTGCTTGGCACACAATTGAAACTTCTTTTTTAGCAAATACATCCTTTGGATTACAAATCGAGTCACAGCTCACGAGCGACCGTCAAAAATTATGTTTTCATTGAATCCAGTTCAATAAATGCCATCGGCAAAAAGATAAATACCGGCACCCACGCCCAAAAACCAATCTCGTAAAAGCTGTTGGCCTCCGGGGCGAGCATCCTGCAGATAAAAGTTACGACAAAACACGCTCCTACCAAAGCAAAGCTAATCATAATAGCCGACTTTATCGACTTCGGGTCACGACATACCAAAACCGGCAGGCAAACCATAAGCATTGCCAGATTGATAATCGGCTCGGTAATATGGAAGTGCTTCTGGCTGAATAATTGACGTCTGTCTTTGATTTTTGCCCCCTGGGCAGCAAGAGTAGCCAATTCTCGCCAACCTAACAAAGTTTTATACTCCGATTTCTGTCTAAAAGGGATATCTCTTGGAGTAATATCACTGGCGTATGAGCTTATCTTACGAGCACTTTTCTCCGAACCCTTTTCCGTAAACAAACCGTAATTGACCAACTCGCCGGTCTCAGAATTTCGGCTATAAAAGTCCCACTGGCCGGTTTCGGTATTGTATACTGCCTTCTCTGCCGATATCCGGCCCGTTACCTCCCAGGGTGATGATTTGGGAACTCTCGAACGTGTGATGATAGTCGGCTTATAAAGCGTCGATGTTTTTACTTCAAATCTTTTAGACCAGATTAACGAACCTTTGCTGTCGCTGATAAACCGCACTCCATAGGACTCCTGGCCGGGAACATCATCATGGTTGCGAACAAGCTTGTTTGCAAGATGTGGTATAACAATCTCCTGGTCGATTACCAACAGGCCAGTTAGCAATAATGCCAGAAACAGTATCGGCCCAATCACTCGTTTCAGGCTGACGCCTGATGCCATCACAGCCACTAACTCATTGTTGCGCACCATCTTGCCTAACGAAAAGGCCGCCGCAACTACAGTCATCATCCCCGCAAAATCACGAAAGTAAATTGTGCTGTTCAAACCGTAAAATATGAATATGTTCTTAATAACAGCTAAGGTACCAAGGTCGGCACGCTCCGCAAATTCATCGAGGTTCACGAACAAATCGATAATTATTCGAAGACCTATCAATACCCCGAATGCAATCGCATAGCCGACCGCAAAATTCTTTGCAACGTATCTATCTAATGTCTTCATAATCCGGACTGTGTATCAGCTATAAATAATATACTATGAACGATTCTCAGTTTCTCATCAATCTGTAATATATCCCTAAAGCCAGCAGGAATAGAAATACTAATCCCGCCCACATCACAGCTATACCCGGAATGTTTTGAGAACCCGGGTTCTCGGTAATATGTTTGCCGCTCATTATACAAACTATCAGCCCCGCAGCGGGCACACAACTCGCACCAAAGGCGCTCAACAAATGACCACCCTTCTTTATTATACCCAAACCAATACCAATCAATATCATTGACACACAACCTATTCCGAACACCAGCCGGGAATGTGTCTCCGCCTCTATTTCAGCCAACGTCATTTGTATCTTTTTTTGAAGCTTGTTTTGCAGAGCCGCCAGTCTCTTACTCGGACCTTCTTTTAATGCCGATGACACTACCCACGGGTCGATATCGTCCAAAATATTTCCCGTCCTGAATTTCTCTCTCACTGCTTCGGGCGGTATCAGGCCGCGTATAATATATCGCATCCTCACATATCCCGTCTCTTCCATCTGTGCACTGTAGATATCCATTGTCAAAGTCGGTGCCAGCTCATCGCCCTCGATTTCCAAAAAAGCCCTTGCAGCACGCATGGTGCTTAAATGTTCTTTACTGGCCGCATCTGACTCAACCACTACGACGTTCCCGGTTAGCTCTACTCTTTTTTCGTCCCGTGCAGCGCATTGGTCAGCCCTGAATTCGACGAACTTCTCACTGCTGTGCAACTTGTACAAGCTGTTGGCATCTTCGGCTATCCTGGCTGAAATATCCTGTGCTAATAACTCTGTGGTAAATTGCGCATAAGTCTCGCGAGCCAGCTTTGCAATCGGATAAAATTGCATCAAGTCTGCCTGAATCCTTTTCATTTCGCCTATCTTCTTGAACTTTATTTCATCGCCTAACAGCGAGCCGAACTCCGCCGTAAACGACCCCCATTCAAAAGACATACCTCCTTCGTCTTCCGGCCCAATCTGATATGTGTTATAAGCGGTTATTTGTACTTCTTGTATTTCATCGAACCTTTCATTCTGCCTGAATTTCACCGCTGCCCTTTCAGCGGTAATTATCTTTTTTATTCCAAAGTCCTCCACCTCCGCAACAACCACTCCCAAAAGTGTATCGTTTTGCGAGTCAGCCTGGTCGGCATAAATCAAGTACTCACCTTCCGGCGGCAATCGATAATACCCTTTTCGCTGGATATTCCTGAAAAGTATCTGTTTGGCATCTGCCTTCAGGGCCCTTTCCGCAAGGTGCACAAAAGCCGGCATTACATGGAAACTCAATACCAAATTGGCAATTGCCACTATAATCGCCAGAACCAGCCCGGGATAAATCAATGTCACAAGGGATACTCCACTCGCTCTGCAGGCATCAAGCTCGTTATCGCCCGCAAGTCGTCCATAAACCAAAGCCCCTGCAAATAATGCCGCCATTGGCAACACAAACGTCAGCGTTATCGGCAGAAAATAGCCCATAAGATGGAAAACCTGTCGAGGCCCCAAGCCGTATTCCTGAACAGGTCGAAGAACACTTCCCAGGCTCAAAATCATTGTTAGCGACAATACCGCCAGCAAAAATATCTTAAAAAGCTCACGAAATATGTATCTATGCAGCGTAAAAACCATAGCTTTATTGTCGAGTGTCAACTGTTGATTGTCAATTGAAATTCGCAAAAAGACTCTTGTAAAATCAATCACTTTTGCAACTGCGATTGTATTAAACCAAGATGCTTTGAGCAGTACTATGATGAATGTGTAGCGAGATGAAAAAGCCAAGTCCCATCGGCCATGAGCCGTTTCCAAACGGCGGCATAATTAATATGGTTACATACGGCGGAACAGCAGAGGCGGGCAAATCATATTTCGGAGAAACCATCTGCGAAACCATCGTTGTAGGTCTTTATCGTATATCCAGCGGGTCAATGTTCTTGATTCTGTCGGCATAAATTTCGTATGGATATTTTTCCAGCAGCTCTTTTTGGTATTTTTCCATCGCTGCTTTTGTTAACTCGCTGTACATCTTCCTTTTAATACTGTTTTGCATATTGCTTGAGTATTCTTTGACTTCGCCGGATTTTTTTTCCAATATTTTAGCGATACGCCACTTAACACCTTCACGTTGAAATCCCTTTACCGGCCCTACTATTTCGTTTGGATCAGCTTTCCACAAATCCTTAAAGAATACCCCCTCTTTGCCGGGATAGGTATTGACGGTTTTTCCCTTTTGCTCGGAAGAGTATTGTTGTCTGACCGACTCGAAATCCTTGCCGCTGTCAAGTTCGGTTTTTGCTTTCTCAGCTTCTTTAAGGTCTTTAAACCAAATTTGGTCAATCTTAAGTCTCTCGCTCGTCCCAAACAGCTCCTTGTTCTTGCTAAAATATGCAATAATTTGTTCCTCGTCAGTTGGTTCTTTAATATCTTTAACTACTTCATATCTAATTGCAGACAATAGTCTGCTGTCTTCATTCTCTCTTACTTGCTTTAAGTAATTTTCGTCCTTGTCAAGCCCAACCGACTTGGCCTCAGCAACGAAAACCGGCTTATTTAAAGACCTGTCTAATAAACGCTCAACGCCTTCCGGGGTACCCAGGTCTTTCGGACGCGATGGCGGCGCCATTTCAAACAAAGCATCAAACCAGTCTTTCAGCGTCACCTTCCCACCGTCATATACTGCCAGCGCTATTTTTTTCTCCTCCGATGTCAAATCATTTTCGACCTGGTCGATACGTATAAATCCCGCTTCTCGTTGTTCTTTCGGGTGAAGTAAAAGTCTTTGATGAATCTCAGCCGCTTTGGAAATATTTTCACTGACCTTTTGAACATGGAACTTTTTACACAGCTGGCTGTAATACTCATCTACAAGTTTATTGGCTTGTTGCCTTTCGAGCATCATCCTTGTCCTGTTTCGGTCCATCTTGGGATTGGCTTTTATCTTTTCGTCTATTTCTGAGTCTGTAACTTTTACTTTATCCTTCAGGTACCCTCGTAACAACATGCTTATAAGTTTCTTTTCCCTGAATTGCTTATGCCATGTCCGTATCATTTTACGCTTAGCGTAGTTCTGCTTACGGGCTTCCATTACCATTGCTTTTTCTGCTATCATTGTCATAAGTACTGTTTTGGCATCAACCGGCACAGCTTCCAGGCCGTACTCTTCGTATCGTTCCGGGCGAAGCTCATCCATAAGTCTTTTCTCAAGCTCCCCTCTTGTAATGACATAATCGCCTGTCTTCGCAACAACGTTCGACGGCTCAGCCGGTGCTTCAAAAACAGGCGCTTCCTTCGGTTTCTTTTCTGCAATCTCTGGCTTTGTTTCCAGCTGTTTTGTTTCTATGACTGCTGGTTTACCGGCAGTATCGACTACTTCTGCTGCTGTGCCGGGTTTTTTTGTGCTGCAGGAAACACAAAGTAATACTATCGCTGCCGGAAAAAATAATACTAATTTTCTTGAAAACAACTGACCCATATATGCTCTCCTCGTATGTCGCCAATAAATGCTAAAGACCGCAGAATCAAAACAAAAAATACGTTATCAGTGTATGACTTTATTGAGCGGATATGTAATTATGCCTGATGCTCCTGCCCGCTTCAAAGCGGGAACCAGTGACCTCTCGACCTTATCGTCTATAATTACTTCTATCGCAATGTACTCGGAATCAGCCAGATTTGAAATAGTCGGACTCTTTTCTGAAGGCAATATATTCAAAACGCTGTCAAGGTCGCTCTTTTTTACATTCAGCTTCAAGCCGACTTTACTGCGCGCCTCGATTGCCGCATTAAGCAATATAGAGATGTTTTCTATCTTCTCGCGTTTGAACTTTTCCTTCCACGCCTTTTTATTTGCAATCAATCTTGTCGTTGAGCTTATCACTGTATCGATTATCCGTAAATTATTTGCAGCAAGTGACGTGCCGGTCTCGGTTAATTCCACTATCGCATCCACCAGCCGGGCCTTGACTTCTGTAGAACCCCAGCTAAACTCGATTTTTACCCCTATTTTTTTATCCGCGAAATATTGCTTTGTCACACTAACCAGCTCGGTAGCAATTATGCCGTCCTGCAAATCCTCAGCTCTCGTAACTTTTGACTCGTCTGGTACGACTAAAACCCACCGGGCCGGTTCGCTTGTGGCTTTGCTATAGGCAAGTTCACATACTTCCACTACGTCGCAACCACTTTCCTTCATCCAGTCATAGCCCGTTATGCCGGCGTCGAGAACCCCGTCTTCAACATATTTGCCCATCTCCTGTGCTCGAAGCATAATCAGCTTGATTTGCTCGTCATCTATGCCTGGTATATAGCTCCTCTTGGAATCCAGAATGTGGAAACCGGCCTTGCCCAATAGCTCTATTGTTGCCTTTTGTAAGCTGCCTGTCGGAATACCCAATTTAAGTTTATTCTCTGACATCCTAAGCCTTTCCACCGTCTTTTTTTCACTTCTTCCTTTTCATTGCCGTTGTTGTCTTTGTTTTATGTGTAGTTTTCTTCTCCAGATTTATCTTCGGAGATTCGCTTTCGCTTCGCAAAAGAACATAGAACTCATACGCGTCTGCCGACGATATCCGTTTGGTTAAAAAGCCTTCTATTACCTGCTCATCCGCTTCCGGATGGACCAGCTCGTTGTTTCTCAGATACTCTATCATCTGTTTTGTAAGCGGTATGGCATGGCCCTGCAAAGATGTTAACATACAATAATTGACCACAAACTGGCTGCTGCCATCTATGGCCTCAAGAGCTTGTTTAGCCGGACGCTTGCCCATCTTCTTCAGCGACTCTAAGTTGACACTGTTATGCTCGTCAAAAACCGCCTTTAAAGTCCTGTTAAGTCTCGATGCCGTATCCCTCGTTACTGGCGTATCTTCGCCCAGAACTTCTATAATTTCCTCTATGCGCGAAACACGCAAATCATTTAAATCAACGAAATAATCTTCAAATCTCTTAATTGCTCCCTCTGCTGATGAATCGCTCATATTTTCACTAACGATAGCGTAAACCAGAGCATCTGCCACACTGTCATAGGTGACTTTTTTAATCTTCGAGCGATTGGCCTTCATTAACCGATATAGCTTACCCACTTTTTTCGAATATTCTTTGCTGTCTTTCATAATATTGTCAGCCCGGCCATCTTGGCCGTGTCTTTACTCTTGGGCTTCTTGCCCTTGCTCCAATTCCTTCTCTTTAATTTCTCCGACTGCCTGGTCTATCAATCTCATTGTCTCAAGAGTTTTTTTAAATTTCTCATCCTTGTAAAAATGCAAAACAGGGCAAAATTTGCTCCGAATCTCTCCTGCCAGCAATGATTGTATCCGGCTTTTTGCGTGTGTTATTGCCGTGAATGTCTTGTTTTGACCCGTCTCATTTTTACCAAAAATACTCAGATACACGTCGGCACTACGCAAATCTGCAGCCATATCTACTTTCGTAACGCTCACGAGGCCATCGATACGCGGGTCGCTAAGATGGTTAGCAATAGCTTCACTAACCGTTTCTTTTACCAAGCGGGCCACTCTTTCCTGTCTGCGCGTTGCCATTATTTACTCGTATCCCAATTCACCTTGCACGAGATACGCTTCACAATCAAATCGTTCTGGCTACTTCAACGATTTCATAGAAGTCAAAAACATCATCGACTTTAACGTCATCGAATCCTGCTACTTTTATACCACACTCCAGACCTGACTTTACCTCGCGAACGTCATCTTTGAAATGCTTTAGACTTTCTAAACTCAGCTTATCTTTGAGGACAATATTGTCACGTATCAAGCGCACCTTCGCATTCTTATTCACGACACCGCTGCTGACGTAACAGCCGGCTATTGTTCCAACTCGTGAAACCTTAAATATCGCCCGTACCACGGCCCTGCCGAGACCACTTTCTATTTCTTCCGGCTCAAGAAGACCTGACATGGATTTTTGTAAATCTTCGGTTATACGGTAGATTACATTATAGAGTCTTATCTCAACTCCTTTTGCTTCTGCAATCTTGGCCGCATGCTCGTCACTTATGACATTGAAACCGATAATAATTGCGTTCGACGCCTCTGCAAGCACTACATCGCCCTCGGTTATACCACCCGTCGACGCATGCAGAATTCTAATCTTTACCTCGTCGGTGCTTAACTCGGATAAATATTTCATCAAAACATCTACCGAGCCCTGCACATCAGCTCGTATGATAAGATTCAAATCTCTTGTCTTGCCGGCCTCTATCTGGCTGAATAAATTGTCTAATGTTACCTGAGCCCGTTTCGCAAGAGAGCTTTCACGCGAACGTATCTGGTTTTCCTCGGCAGCCGCCTTCGCACGATTGACATCATCCAGACAGTAGAACCTGTCACCTGCCTGAGGAACTTCGCTCAGCCCCGTTATCTCTACCGGCGTAGAGCTTGTAGCTGCCTTTATACTCTTGCCGTAACTGTTTTTCAACGTTTTTAACCTGCCGTAACTGCCGCCTGCCAGAACTATGTCGCCTTTCCTCAGTCGGCCCTCCTTAATTAACAATGTTGCCACCGGACCTTGTTGTGGCGATACCTTCGCCTCAACTACCCATCCTGTCGCAGGGAGGGTGTCATCAGCTTCGAGCTCAAGCAACTCAGCCACATAATCGAGGGATTCGAGCAAATCGCTTATACCCTCACCGGTAACTGCACTGGTTTTCACCACTTCTGTCTCCCCGCTCCATTCGGTTGGAGTCAGCTCTTGTTCTGCCAATTGCGAGTAAATGCGATTTACATCACAACCGGGCAAATCCATTTTGTTCAAGGCAACAACGATTGGCACTCCCGCCGCCTTACCGTGTGCTATCGCCTCGATGGTTTGGGGCATTATTCCGTCATCGGCGGCGATTACAAGCACCACAACATCTGTCATATTGGCGCCCCTGGCACGCATCGCCGTAAATGCCTCATGTCCCGGTGTATCAAGGAATGTCACCTTCTTGCTGTCCCACGTTACTTCAGATGCGCCTATATGCTGTGTTATGCCGCCTGCTTCGCCGGATGCTATCTGAGTTGACCGGATTTTATCCAACAGACTTGTCTTGCCGTGGTCAACATGTCCCAGCATTGCAGCAACTACTGCTCGTTTCTTCAGATTTGTTCTTGGACGTTCTTCAAACTCATTTCGTATTTGTTCTTCCAGTGTCGCCCTGCGTTCCACTACCAGCTCAGTATCGAGTTCCAGGGCAATCAGTTCCGCAATGTCGCTGCTTATAACTTGATTGGCTGTGGTCATTACGCCCTGCTGCATTAATCTGCTGATTATCTCACTGGATTTGATAGCCAGGGCCGCGGATAAATCCTTTACTGTAATTGGCTCGCTTACTACCGCCTTCCTCGGCCTGACAGCTACAGTAGCTTCCGAACGAAACTTGCTCGTGATTTTCCGTGTCGGTCTTAATCGCAATCCCTCGCCTCCGGCTGCACTGAGCCGGGCTTTTCTTTCTTCGATATCTCTTTGACGCCATCGACTGCCGAGTTTAGCCTTCTTTACTGTTTCTGTTTCTTGCTCGTCTCGCCGACGGCCATGCGTTCTTTCTTTGTGGTGTTTTGGTCCTCGCTTCTTGTCCTTGCCTGGTGCCGAAACTGTTTTTTCCTGTTTTTCCTCGGTATACATCAATGGCTCGGTAACGGGCTCATCGTATCTTGGTTTCGGCTTGGGCCTTGGTCGTCGTAACGGTTCCGGTGCCTCGACTCGAACAACCTGAGGGCCGCTCAATTGTGCAGGTTCGGGCTTCTCCAAAATCGGCCCGGCTGGCACTATCGGTTCCGGCTCTTTCGGTTCTTCTTCTATTACTGCTGGCGACACCTGCTCCCGGTCCTCTGTAACTTCT
The DNA here is from genome assembly GCA_964461285.1 of uncultured Pirellulales bacterium. Lineage (GTDB taxonomy): Bacteria > Planctomycetota > Phycisphaerae > Sedimentisphaerales > Anaerobacaceae > CAZBWE01. The sequence goes on along the minus strand of CAYWUO010000063.1, from coordinate 2,305 downwards.
GTTGTCTCGCCGGCGGAGGGTTCAACTACCTCTTCTTCGGTTTCTTTGGTTTTTTTGGTTGGCTTGGCTTTTTTGGCCGCTTTAACTTTCTTCGTAAGTTTCCGCTTTACCTTCTTTTTAAGCCGGACCTTCTTTAAATCTACCTTCTCCGCTGTCTCTACTGATGTTGTCCTTTCTCCCTCGCTGAACCACTCGCGAATTGTCGCCGCCAGACCGGCAGATATCACAGACATATGGTTCTTAACATCCAGACCTTCATCCTGACACTTCTGCACAATAGCAGAGCTTTTAACTCCGAGTTCCTTGGCCAGAATGTAAACTCTTGTTGCTGCCATAAAGTAGTATTATGTTTGTAGTATCGGCTCTGGACTCACTAAATCCAAATCCTATTTCTTATCTTCTGTTGTTTGCTGAGCCAGTTCCTTTTCCGCTTGCTTTTGTTTCGACTCAATTGCCAAACTCTTCACTTGTTCGACTGCTGCTGCAACCAGTTTCTCAGCAATAGCAGAGTCAACATCAATTTCACTAACCAGTGGTTCGACACCTACATCTTCTATATCTAAAACGGATATGACTCCCAGTGCTATCAGCTTATCAACCACTGCATCGTCAGCAGCTTCCACGTTCTTTACACAGTTTGTTAGTTGTTCAATACCCTGGTTGTATTCGTCCGGTGTTAGTATATCGATATCCCAGCCGGTCAGTCTCGCTGCTAATCGAACATTTTGTCCATGCTTTCCGATAGCCAGACTAAGCTGGTCTTCATCCACTACCACTGTTGCCCGGCCCAGCTCGAAACACAGGGCGATTTCACTGACCTTGGCTGGCATCAACGCATTTGTTACAAGAACTTGTGACGATTCGTTCCATCGCACAATATCTATTTTCTCTCCACCTAATTCCTCTACTATACTCTTGATTCTGCTGCCGCGCACACCCACGCAGGCCCCGACCGGGTCGACCTTCTCATCGAGCGAGATAACCGCCACTTTCGTTCGGTAGCCCGCCTCTCGCGCCAATGCGCGTATCTCGATAATCTTTTCGTTTATCTCCGGAACCTCCAGCTCGAACAGCCGGCGGATAAAATCCGGATGCGTCCGAGACAGAAGGATTTTGACCTGGCTCGATGTCTCTTTCACCTCAAGAATCAAACATCGAAGCCGCTCACCAGCCCGGTGCGTCTGCCCCATGATCTGTTCGCCCTTCGGCATGAATCCTTCGGTCCAGTGGTCGAGGTTGACGATTAGGGTGCCGCCTTCGTATCGCACGACGGCGCCGCTTATGATTTCGCCCTTGCGCTGGACGAACTCGGCAAAAATACTGTCCCGCTCGTCAGCACGGATTTTCTGAATCATTACCTGCTTAGCAGTCTGAGCAGGAATCCGGCCAAGCCGCCTTATGTCAATCGGCTCACCATCCTTAACTGCCTGGACCTCCCCGGTGTCCCTGTTAATTTGCACAGTTATATCACTGTCCGGCTCGCCAAAGTGCTTCCTGATAGCCGAAACCATGGCTTCCTCCAAATCGACAAAAATAGACTCCTTGTCAATGTTCTTGTCGCGTGCGATATTGTCGACGATTCTTATTAATTCAAGACTCATTGTCTCTCTTCCCTGACTTTTACCGAATAAAAAAAAATGGAAACTTATATAGCTCCCACTTCAAAAAATACCCAAAACAAGCCGAGTTTGTAGTCAGTCCTTATCCTACATCAGCCGCCTCCGATAGGGTTCATAAAACAGCAATGAACCGCGCTTGTTTCCAAACATCGAAGCAGAAACACCGATTTCCAAGCCACCATTCGCAGCAGATACGCAACTGCACAGGCCAATTGTTACTCTATTGGCCACTGTTCGCTAATCCTGTAAAAATCATTCTAAGTACCTCTTTAGCATAGCTTTGGCAGCGATTAGTTCTTATAACTAAACTATGTATTCTAATCGTCAAAGTCGTCAATAGCAATGACTTTTTCACGAAATTTGTATAATTTTTGACCCAAAATACGTAAAAAATGGCATATTAAACGGCTAACAACAGCCAAAAAGCCAAAAATGTCCCGATAAAATGCTCTTTTTGACCTGATACGGCTGGCCACGAAGGTTTTTTAGCCACGAAGGCGGGAATGGGATTTTAGGTTGTCGTAGAATTGGAGGATACGAGAAGCGGTCGTCGAACCGGAGAGGAGGTCAGGAGATTCTTTTTGGAGGCCCTGGAAAGTCGAGAGGATATATTCGATGTCGTTTCGTTCAATGCCGTAAAGTAAAAAGAATGCGGCGTCGAGTTCGGCCATAAGTTTGAGGCGTTC
>CAYWUO010000062.1:0-11569 GCA_964461285.1 uncultured Pirellulales bacterium | reverse complement strand
TGAGAACCCGTGCGGTGCGCAGCACCGCCTATGGCGAAAATCGCCAAAGCATTGGGCGTTTCAATTGAGGACTTAATAAAATGAAGATTAAAATGAATATACCCAAAAAAACTTATCCAACCATAGGTTGCTGTGGTTTAGATTGTGGTTTATGCCCAAGATACTATACAGAGGGGACTTCAAGATGTCCGGGGTGTGCCGGGCCAAACTTTTTCAATAAGCACCCATCCTGTTCTTTTATAACCTGCTGTGTTAAAAATAAGAATCTTGAAGTTTGTGCCGAATGTCCTGAATTTCCATGCTCTAAATTCAAAAGCGACGAAGAATACCAGCAACTGAAAGATTCTTCATCTTATCCACCATCCAAAAAAATAATGTCAAATCTGAATTTCATAAAAAAACACGGGATTAAAAAATTTATAGAACAACAGAAAAAAAGAATTAAATTGCTTGAAACAATGATAAATAATTTTGATGACGGAAGGTCAAAAAGTTTTTTCTGCAGGGCAACAGCCTTACTAAATTTAAAGAATCTGGAGAATTCATTAGATGAAGCAATCCGAAAAACAAAAGCAGCTAATATCAGGGATATAAAAGTCAAAGCAAAAAGTCTAAAAGATATCCTTAATGAAAAGCTTTTAAACAAAGATTAGACTTATAGATAAATTGAAAGAATTTGCCGCCAGGTAAAAAACAAGAGGGTCTTACAAACTATTTGTTTTAGTAGTTAGTCCGAGCACTAATTGTTCTATTGCCACTTCGGTCTTTGTCCGGCCGGTCTTGATTGCGTAATCGATAGCCGCTAACTTCTGCAGGGCAGCACCAATCCGCTTCGAGCTCATCCTGCCAAGCATTGCGAAAAAACCGTCCCTATTGCCCCAGATACGTAATCTGCCCGCAATATCATAAGGGCTAAGTCCCTCCTCAATCAAGACCTTGGCGTTAAACATCCTTCGAAAATGAAATGCAAAAGCACCAACAACGGTGTACTCTGCGGATTTGTCCTCAGCGAACATATTTCTCAGCCGGGAAATCGCACCAGCGGAATTGCCGGCCAAACAGGCGTCTATCACCGCAAAGGCACCATATATGCGGTTATGTCCAATCAAGGCCTCGATATGACTTACATCAATAACCTTCTCGGCATCCGCAAATATTGCCAGCTTATCAACTTCACTATACAACCTCGTTAATTCATCCCCTGCAAACTCAATCAGAATTTCAGCGGCATTTTGAGTTAATTTTTTATCGTGTGCCTGCCGGGCATAATCAATCAAACGTCTCAGTAACTGCTGTCCCCTGGGCTGTGCTACCGTGATGAGTTTGCCGTTACTCGGCAACTTCTTAGCCAACCTGGTTCGTGCATCCCAGTTGTTAACCGTGAGAATAAAAATGCCCGTGGGGCTGGGGCTCTCGAAATACCTTTCGAGCAAATCACGATTATCAGAGATGAATTTGTCGGCCCGTTTTATCAGAACAACGCGCTTGTCCGTCAGAAAAGGAGTAGTTCTGAGCTCATCCAGAACCTCTGAAATGGAAACGTGATTCGTGTCAGCATCAAAAAGGCCGGTCGCTCTTTGCGACGGCTCTATCAGCTTATCAAGTAATTCCCGGCAATATAAACCGACGAGAGATTCATCTTCGCCGGCGATGACATAAACAAACTCATTTCTTTTCTTTGTCGTTGTTTTCTTCTCGGTCATTTGAGCTCATACCGGCCCCGTAAGTAAAGTAAACGAACAGATATCTCGATATTGGTGCGGGGCTATCTCGATTTGCGAGTCTTTTTCTTAACTTTTGTCTTGGCTTTAGCTTTCGGTTTAGATTTTGTTTTGGGTTTTCGCTCAGTTTTCGCCTTAGCTTTTGATTTTAACTTAGGTTTTGATTTTGGCTTCGCTTCAGATTCAGGTGCTGGTGCTGGTTTTTGATTAGTATTGTTTTTTTCTTTCGTTTTGATTTTATCCGGCTCACCAACTATTTTTTCGGCTGCCACGAGCTTGTCACCGGCTTTGAGCTTTATTAAACGTACGCCCTGCGTATTTCTGCCAATCGAGCGGATTTCATCGAGTCCGGTACGAATAATCATCCCATTGGCGGTTATCATCATTAAATCATCGTTACTTTGAACCGCTTTAAGGGCGACGACCTTACCATTGCGAGCGGTTGTTTTTATGTTTTTAAGGCCCACTCCACCTCGACTCTGCGACCGGTAGTTCTCAAGGCCTGTCCGTTTGCCGTAACCATTTTCGCAGACCGTAAACAGGGCGGCTTTTTCCTCTACAATCACCATGCCGACTACAGCATCGCCGGAACGCAGCCTGATGCCTTTAACACCCCGCGAGGCACGGCCCATCGAGCGAACCTGGCTTTCGTTAAAGCGTATCGTCATACCGTCACGTGTGCCAAGCACAACATGATCTGTTCCTGTGGTCATCGAAACTCCAATCAAGTCATCCGTAGGATCGAGATTGATTGCGATAACACCAGTTGACCTCGGGTTGCTGTAAGCCGACAGCTTTGTCTTTTTTATAACGCCATTTTTCGTAGCCATAAGGAGCTGCCGCTGGGCATCTTCGTCTTTGCTCTCAAAGCTGCTGACATTGATTATTGAAGCTATTTGTTGATTTGCAAGCTTAAGCAGGTTGACGATATTTCTGCCCTTGCTTTGCCTGGACATACTTGGGATGTCATAGACCTTCAGCCAGTAGCATTTGCCGCGATTTGTAAAAATAAGCAGATAATCATGGGTAGAAGCAACAAAGAGGTGCTTTATGAAATCACCTTCTTTAGTATCTGAGCCGATGATTCCTCTGCCTCCCCTGCCCTGCCTGCGGTAAGTATCAATCGGCATTCGCTTGACGTATCCGCTGTGACTGACTGTAACGATAACTTCCTCTTCGGCTATTAAATCTTCGACATCCAACTGCTCAACTTCACCCGCGATTAGTGTCCGTCTTTTGTCGCCATATTTTTCTTTGATTTCATAGATGTCTTCACGAATGATGTCCATCAGGATACTTTCATTGGCCAATATTGCTTCGTACCCTTCTATTTGCTCGATAATGCCGGCGTATTCTTTAGCCAGTTTTTCTATCTCCAGACCAGTCAGTCTTTGCAGCTGCATCGTTAGGATTGCGTCGGCCTGCGGGCCGGTCAGGAAATGCTTGCCTTTGGTTTTTTCCTTGATAAAAGCCTTAGGCAGAATTTTCTTCAGTGTAGCCACCTCAGCTAACTTCAGCGGTTTTTTTATCAGGTTCAGCTTTGCGGTGGGTGCATCAGGTGATTTTTTTATCAGCTCAATGATTTCATCAATGTCGCTAACTGCTAAAATAAGCCCTTCGAGGATGTGTGCTCTGTTTCTGCATCTTTTTAATAAGAACCTGCTTCGCCTGCTGATGACGGTCTTTCGATGGTCGATGAAACAATTGAGCATCTGCTTGATGTTGAGGGTTTCGGGTCTGTTATTGACAAGCGCGATATTGGCGATAGCAAAGGTGTTCTGCAGTGAAGTGTAACGGTACAGCTTGTTCAATGCAACTTCGGCATCGGCATCTCTCTTCAAGTCCACGACAATCCGTAATCCGTGGCGGTCCGATTCATCCCTGATGTCGGCAATTTCAACAATTGTACCTTTATGAACACAATCTGCGATTTTGGTGACAATCGTGGTTTTAACAACCATATATGGTATCTCGGTTATGACTATTCTTTCCCGTCCCCTTTTGCTTGTTTCGATATCTACTTTGCCACGGACTGTCAGGTGGCCTCTACCGGTAGTATAGGCATTTACAATACCTTTTCTGCCGCAAATGATACCGCCTGTTGGAAAGTCAGGACCGGGCAGGCACTTGATAATATCCTTGAATCCGCAGCTGGGCTCTTTAATGAGCAGCAGCAGCGCATCACATACCTCGGCAATATTATGTGGCGGGATGTTAGTAGCCATTCCGACGGCAATTCCGGTCGAGCCATTGACTAAAAGATCTGGAAACTTCGAAGGTAAAACAGTCGGCTCAGTACGGGTCTCATCGTAGTTCGGCACAAAATCCACGGTATCGTGGTTAATATCTTCGAGCATTTCCATAGCCGGGGCAGTCATTCGCGCTTCTGTATATCGCATAGCTGCCGGCGGGTCAGCATCGATACTGCCGAAGTTGCCCTGCGGGTCAATCAGCGTGTAGCGCATATTCCAGTCCTGGCCCATACGCACCAGCGTTCCGTAGGTCGCCTGGTCACCGTGCGGATGGTAGTTGCCGCCGGTATCGCCGACGATTTTTGCGCATTTGCGGTGTTTGCTTCGCGGGCCGAGGCTCAAATCGTTCATTGCAACCAATATTCGTCTTTGCGAAGGTTTCAGCCCATCGCGAACGTCCGGCAGAGCACGCGAAACTATCACGCTCATCGCATAGTTGAGGTAGGAATTTTTGAGCTCATCGAGAATACGCATCTTCTCGAATCGCTCCTGAATCTGCTCGGTTTCTTTCATATTTCGTATTGTACCTTATTAAATATTCGGCGTCCAATATTTGCAATTAGACTAACTGCAAAATGGTAAAATGTCAAGAAATACAGGAGTGATTTTTGGACAGTTTTTTAACCCACCGCCAACGACGTACAGGGGCAGATTTTGCAGGCCGGCGCAGAAAACCGCGCACAATAAGATTGTTATTGTTAGCAGTGAATCAACGAAGCAATGTCAAAATAGTAAATAGTCAATAATAAACTATTGCTCATCGATAATTTAAGTTGTATCCTATTACATACAATTTGGTAATTCGTAACTGGTTATTGGTAAGTAGTGCTCTACGTAGCACGAGTTATTTAATCAGTAATCATTTAACTAAACCGAAAGGCAGCTTCGCTATGGAATTATCCTGGCTGATGAGAATAAGAATCGCCGCAGCGATGGCCATCGGTATTATCCTTATAGGTATTCTGGCCTGGCCGATAGCAGGACCCATCGAACCATTAGGAGCCGTCTCCGTAGCTACCGGTAGTATAAATGCAAGTAACTCAATAATCCTTGTAGTGCTGGCATTTTTATCCGGCTTTATTGCCTATTTTCTTTCCTGGCCTTATGGCCAGGAGATTGGCATCCTGGCAGCTCCATCCGGCTTGGCTGTTCTTGCACTACGTACCGGCAGCATGGCTTCTCTAATGCAGTTAAATCCAACCCTCGCTCAACGCCAGACACTATTTGCGGTATTAAAATGGGAGCCGATACTCTGGCTGGCTATCGTCGCTGCCGGATATGCCGGCGTTCTGAGTGGACAGAGAATCCGCGGTAAGGCGTCCTCCGTAAGGAGTCCCAAGGACCGCGGACTGTCAGGGCCTGAATCTAATGGTACACAAGAAAAGTCTAATCCTAACTCAAGAATATATATAAATGCGGCAATCGGTCTGGTCAGTTCGGTTCTAATAGCTTATTTTTTTATAGGACTATTCGCTCAGGACGTCAAAATATTCGACCACAAATTAGGCTCAATTGTTGGCCAGCCGGAAGTCGGTCAAATTGCCTTCGCAGTTATAGTCTCGTTCGGGCTTGCCAGCTTTGCAGTCAAAGCATTTCTTAATGTCAGCTACATCTGGCCAACAATTGCCAGCTCCATAGTAAATGCTTTTGCTATAACTGCTTACGTCAAACAAGATGTATTACAACATCTCATCGAGCATCAACCGGGGGCTTTTTTCTCCAACGCAGTTATTTCAATATTGCCGGTCCAAATGGTTGCTTTCGGGACATTAGGCGCAACCGCCGGCTACTGGCTTGCTATACGATATAACTTCTGGCGAAAACACGGAAAATAGCAAAATATGCAGGATTTGCCTAATTCGACATATCTTTCCTAAAATCCCTCTTTTACGTAAGTGCATATATTTCAAGCCGTTATACACATAAAACGTAACAAGTTACCTTCGGTAGCTCAACAAAACCAAAATTGGTTGTTTTCGGTCTTGAAATTAGCCGAAAATAGTAGGTGTGTTTAAGGTTTGTCGGCCAGACGCTCGGATTAAACCGCTATGAAATAACGACATAGAAAAGCGTTTTGCAAACAGCTGGGTGAACCATTGGTCAGGTTGCTTCGTAAAGCATATTAAGACCAGCTGATAAAAGGAGTTGAAAATGTTGGTTCTAAGCAGACAAAAAGACGAGTCAATCATGATTGGCGATGACGTCAAGATTACTATCGTAGATGTTCGCGGAGATAAAGTACGATTAGGTATAACAGCCCCCAGGGAGATACCAGTTCATCGCATAGAAATATACGAAGCGATTCAACGCGAAAAGGCAGAGAAAGAAAAGGCAGAGAAACAAGAGCAAGCCCAAGAAACGTCTGATGAGGTAACCGAAGAGCAACCGCCGGAAAAAGCCAAGGAACAGGCCGGTGAAGAGCCACAAAAACAGCCCAAGAAGGTGGCCAAGAAAAAGGCCAAGAAAGAACCAGAGATGCAACCGGAAGAACAGCACCAGCATCAGAGCAAGTAAAACATACAGTCAGCAGCAATATTATTTTCCAACACCTACTCTCTATCCAATTCAATAAACATTTCGATTCAGGGTGATTTTTTTATGCGCTGTACTCTACATTCTTTTATAGCGTGGTCCGCCGGTGCCTTCCGGGGCAGTCCATCTGATATTGTCGAATGGACATTTTCTCTGGCAGGTCTTGCAGTGCAAGCAGTTTGAGGGATTGGCCGGTTTTACCTGGTCCTGGATAGTCTCATATACTCCAGCCGGACAAAAGGTAATACAGGGACTATTAAATATTGGCGTGCACTTTGTCCTGCAAATATCGGAATCCAGAATTGTCAGGTGTGACGGCTGCTCCTCGCGATGCTCTGTTGCCGCCATAGCAGTGAAGGTGTCCTTATCGAAATTTTGATTAGGTTTGAGGCGGTATCGAGCTTTTGTCATCGCTTCATAATCTTTTTCAGCCTCGAATTTCGGCAGCAGGCCGCCCAGAACCGACAGCGGCATTCCCTGTAAAGGCCCGAACTTCGCTACTGTCTGGCGAAAGTTCCTTGCTGACTTCATTTCTTTAGTAATATTCGACCGGTCAACCAGCTCAGTATATTTGACCGCGGCCTGTTCCGGATTGTCTATAGTTTCAGCAATTGCCTTTGCCGCCTGGATACCTGAATCGATGGCGTTGTGCAGGCCCTTGATTTTGAGCATGTTCACAAAGCCGGCGCTATCGCCTAAAATCATAACGTTGGCTTTGCCGATGCTGCCGGTCCGGGGGTCTCTTGGAACAGCATAGAAACCTCCTTCGGGAATCATCTTTGCACCGGCCTCAACTACCGTGCCGCCATCGATAAATTTCCTTACAAAACGGTGATTCTTAAAATTTGTAAGCGCATCCTGTGGATTAAAATCGCAGTATTTCCAGTCGGCACCGACAATCATACCGACTGAAATATGGTCCCGGGCACCGGCGTAAACAATCCCGCCGCCGAACATACCCGGCCCAACAAGGGGCGTCCAGATTGGATAGCCCATAGCGTGAACGACCCGGCTGGAGGTGAACTTATTATATTGCTCAGGGCTAACTTTTATCAGCTCTTTTACGCCAACAGAGTAAAGCTGGTTTGCCTGCCTCTTGAGGTTTGCCTTTTCAACAAATTTCTCAGTGACAAGGCCGTCACAACCCTCAGCAAGCACAATAAAATCTGCTTCTATAATTTCACCCTCAACAAAGTTTGGCTGCTTGTTGCCTTCTTTGTCCAAACCCTGGTCAACAAGCTTGACACCTGTTGCCTTATCAGTTAATCCATCGAGAATAATATCTTCAGCGGCGAAGCCGGTAAGGACTTCGACGCCGAGGTCCTTTGCAATCTGCCCCATCCATTTGGTGAGCTTGCTTATCGAAACGGAGTAGTCTCCTTTATGGAGCATTTGTCCAAAGCCGAGGTGAAAGATTTTGGCGAGCTTGAGCATAAAGAAGATATTGAACGCCAGCTTTTTGCCTAATAAAAACATAATGTTGTCTTTATCGATTTTGTTTGCCAGGACATCTTTAGCGGCATCGCTATCCTGCCATCCCGGCGCAGCCGAGTCCAACAGTGTATGCAAAGGCTCTTCTTCCAGGACGGCACCGGAGAGATTGTGATTACCCAAATCAGCCCCTTTTTCCACAACACAAATATCCATATCCGGCTGTATAGTTTTGAGCTGAATTGCTGCTGCCAGCCCGGCCGGGCCGGCCCCGACAATTAAAACAGATATCTTGTTGTAGTTTTTATCGTTTGGCACTTTTAAGCCTTCTCCAATGCCTTAACCAACCGGGGTATTGTATCTTCCACAGTTCCGACGATATAATAATCGCACTGCTTAAAAATCGGTGCGTTAGGGTCGCTGTTGACAGCGATGATAGTTTCGGTATTCGCAACTCCTATCATGTGCTGAATGGCCCCGGATATTCCCAAAGCGATGTAAATTTTCGGTCCTATCGATGTTCCGGTCTGGCCGACCTGGTGGACGCGTTCGATGAAGCCCTGCTCCACCGCTGCACGCGAAGCACCTCTTTCGGCCTGCGTATCCAACTTTTTACTTAAACCATCACAAAGCATACCCATAAGGCGTTCATAATTGTCCCGGTTTTGCATTCCCTTACCGCCGCTGACGACCACATCAGCACCAAAGTTTACCTCACCCGTGCCCAACTCTGTTTTTAGAATTTCCAAACCAATATCGTCATCAGAGAGCTGTACTTTGTGCCTGATGATGTCACCCGTTCGCGAGCTGTCCGGAGGCAGACGTTTCATGACGCCCGGCCTTGCAGTTGCCATTTGCGACTTCGAGTTCTTCGTTCGAATAGTAGCCATAACGTTACCACCCAAAGCCGGTCTTGTTTGCAGCAGAATACCTATCAGGCCATTTCGTGAATTATCCCTGATATCCAGGCCGGTACAATCGGCAGTCAAGCCACAGCCGACCCTGTACGAGATCATCGGCGCCAGCATCCTGCCCTGCGGAGTTGCGGCATACAGAACAATTTGCGGCCAGTATGTGCTAACGCAATCGGCGATGGCTTTGCGATGCGCAGCAGGGTCAAATACACTCAATAATTTGTCATCGATGATATAAATATTGTCTGCACCTGCGGCGATTAACTCTTTTGTCATCGTCTCGATTTGGTAGCCGGCGACAGCCACACCTACTTTAGTTTGTAATGAGTCTGCAAGGTTGCGAGCTTTGCCGATAAGCTCAAACGTGGCCGGATGTACCGCGCCATCGCTGTGTTCGGCCACCACCCAAACCTCACCCTCAAAGGCCGATTCGCTCAACTTAAAACCATCGAGCATATCCTCCAATGCCTTTTTATGGAATCGCCCTTCTACAGCAGAAAGAATCTTTGTCCTGCCGGCATCATCGAGCCGACTAATATCAGTGACGCCCAGCTCTGCAATCACATTAGTCAGGATTTCGTAATCCTGCTGCTCTTTTTTTGTTCCCTCGAATCTCCTGTCAAACTTATCTACCCGCTTATCAGGTAAAACGTAGCGAGATATTTTTTCATCGGTGTCTGGACCGGACTCGCCATTGGCACCGGCAAAGCTGTCAACAAGGACCCTGGCCAACGATTCTATATCATCGACCTGCTGGCATTTTCTGGTACTTTTACCCGGCGGAAACACCCGTATGACGGCCGTCCTGGAACCTTTAACGCCTATATGCGTAGCATTGATATCGGCGCTTCCCCATTGAATAACTTCTGTTTTATTTGCCCATCTTGCTCCTGCAAATGTAGCAAACAGGGGATACTCGTACTTGGCAACGGTTATCACAGCCGGCAGTTTCTTAGGTGTAACCACCTGGCTGCCGCCGCTGATGATGCGCGTGAACTCGAATCTGTTACTCTTAAATTCTGCGCCGGTAACATAAGCTATGCAGGGCAAATCCAATTCCTCGGCGATTTGCGGAGGTACCTGGGCCGTGTCACCATCTACCGACTGCATACCGGTTACTACATAATAATCGCTGTCGCTCTGAAGAATATCTTCGACAATTTTTCTTATGGCAAATGCCAGAGGATTAGCCGTAGCGACGGTATCCGCGCCGCCAAGGGCTTTGTCGGTCAGCAGCACCACCGTATCAGCACATCTGCTCAGACCATATCGCAATACCTCCTCAGCCATTGGTGGCCCCATAGTTAAGGCAATTATTTTACCCTCCCGGTCGTTGCTGATTTTTTTCATATAGTTTGCAAAAGCCAGCGCCTGTGCATCCAGCTCGTTAATGACGCTGGCAAGGCGCGTTCGGATAAGCGTACCGGTCTCTGTATCAAACGCATTGTCAGTAATCTGAGTTACGTCAGGAACCTGCTTTACCAAGACGATGTAATCGCTCATATTCGTTTTCTCATATTCCGGGTTCAATCCCGAATTTACGAAACATATGCTACTAAAACCACCCTGTTATAAAATTATATGTGCAGTTACTATTATTCGGAAAATAACAAGAGCAAAAGTATACATTATTCCGGGAAACACATCAAATAGAATAATGTGAGCGGTAGTTTTATCCGCTAATTCATTAAAAAAAGCTTTTGTGGTTAAAAAGTTTGATTTAGTGCTTGCTTTATATTATGAAATAATGTTTAATCATGGTTTTAATCAATTAAGACAAAACATGAACTCTATGGGTTGATTAACACTTTTAATCGTCCTTGTTAGAAGGTTTTCACATTTGAACTCTAACAGGATGGAGGTCAAGTAGAATGGCAGACTTGAAGGCTTTGGCAGATGCAGTCATTAAAGGCGACCAAAATACAGCGGTAGAAATCACCAAGGCAGCCCTTGAAGAAGGAACCGCAGCCAAAAGCGTCCTTAACAATGGATTAATTGCAGGCATGGATGTCGTTGGTGCGCGTTTCAAAAAGAATGAGGTTTACATACCTGAGGTTCTTATTTCCGCACAGGCAATGAAAATGGCGATGAAGGTGCTTGAGCCGGAACTTGCCAAGGCAGGCGTCGAGCCAATCGGGAAGTTTCTAATAGGAACCGTGAAGGGTGATTGGCACGATATTGGCAAAAATTTAGTGGCAATGATGCTAAAAGGAGCCGGCTTCGAGGTTATTGACATCGGAGTTGACGTGAGTCCTGACAAGTTTATCGAGCAGGCGAGAGCCACAGGAGTGCACTTAATTGGTTTGAGTGCCCTTTTGACGACAACTATGCTTAACATGGAGAAAACCATGAAGGCCCTGTTAGACGCAGAGCTTTCAGCCAAGATTATGGTAGGCGGAGCGCCGGTAACGCAGGCTTATGCCGACAAGATTGGCGCCCACGGTTATGCAGACGATGCCGCTTCGGCTGTAGATGTGGCCAAAAGTCTCATTTCCTAAAAAAGTACATAAGAGTAAAAACCTATAAGTAATAAGAACTGTTGCTTTAATTTGGCGCTCCAAATCCTGTAAAAAATCCCCTAAACAGTATTGAAAAATGCTGTTTTTTTGCACTTAATTCGTTAGAATGGACACTTGGTGATAATGGGAAAACGCAACCTTGATTATCGAGATGTAAAACCAAAATGTAATTAGTCGTCCCTGAAAAAGATTTCAAAATT
>CAYWUO010000061.1:0-11572 GCA_964461285.1 uncultured Pirellulales bacterium | reverse complement strand
TGTAAACGGTATCAACAGGATAACGTTGGCAATATTGAAACCCGTATGCGAAATCGCTATTGCCGTCATTGCATAGCTGTATGTCTCGATTCCGTTGATAGCAACAGGTGTGGATATAAGCTCCGGCCCGACAATGCTTTTTACAATGTTTATATATACGGGAAAAAGCGCAGTTATCCAGCTAACGCCGATTATTTTGATAATCACATGCGCAACGGCTGCCCGCCTGGCATTGGTCGATGTTCCCAATGATGCAAGGAGCGCCGTTATTGTCGTACCGATATTTTCACCCAGAACAAAGGCAGCACCGGTCTCGAAGTTAATAACTCCCGTCCCGACAAGCCCCATGGTAATGCCGATGGTAGCTGAAGACGACTGGACAACGGCAGTTACAATTGCACCGACAAGACAACACCGTAAAACACCGAAATAGCTGTCCGGCGTAAACCTCTGAAACCAGGCGAGAAATTCAGGCATTTCGCGAATCGGGTATAATCCCTCCTTCATCAGTTGAAGGCCGAAAAACACCATCCCGAGGCCCATGACCATCATAGCCGAATATCTTATTCTTTCATGATTCGAGAACAGATAGAAAAACGCCGAAATACCCAGTATCGGCAAGCCGTGCTTGGTAATCTGCAGAATAAGTATCCATGCGGTGACGGTCGTGCCGATATCAGCGCCTAAAATAACACCGACAGCCTGCGTAAGACTCATCAGGCCGGCATTTACCATACCCACAACCATAACCGTCGTTACCGAGCTGGACTGTATAAGAGCCGTTATGGTTACTCCAACTCCGCAGGCGATAAAGCGGTTGTTGGTGACGGCGTTTATGAGTTTTCGCATCTTATCGCCGGCAACCGCCTGCATCCCTTCGGACATGTTCTTCATACCGAGGAGAAATATGCCAAGCCCGCCGACAATCCCGAAAATCATTTTTAACGCCGGCATAAATCATTCCCTATAAAACGCCCCTCGTAAAATACTGCTCTTTTATATATGAAAACTTCCCCTGCCATATAAAATTCCTGTAAGAATAAATTCCGGCACTAAAAACAGGTGCCGTAAAACCAAAGGACCGTGTTATATGTAACCTTTTTTAAGCAGCGGTCAAAGGGATTATTGAAGCTTGAGCTTTTTCGCCTCGACGCCGTCCCACTGCAGCCCCCCTATTACCGCCTGGGCAATATTGGTAAGGTGGTCGCCGATTTTTTCAACATTGTCAACCAAATCGCAGAATATCAGACCTACCTCAGCTGAGCATAGACCATCGCTCATACGCTGAACATGGTTACGGCGAAATTCCAATTGCATCCTGTTGAGGTTGTTCTCATTTATCAACAACTTGCGGGCAGTATCACTATCATCATTTTCGAGAGCTAACTTTATATAATCGAACATCTGGTCTGTCTCTTTTCTAAGCTGTGCCGCTTCTTCAAGGGCAGAATCGCTGAATTGAAGTTTTTGCTCGATCTTGCGTTCGGCTATTTCAACTATATTGACGGCATGGTCGCCTACTCGCTCCAAATCGTTGACCGTGTGCAGCAATACCGGCAGTTTAATGGACACTTCATCTGATAATTGCTCGCGTGACAGAGCAGCAAGATACGATGTAATATCGAGCTGAAATGAGTCGATTATATCTTCTATTACCATCGCCTTTTTCAGCTTACGGCCATCTTCTTCAATTAGCCCTTCGACTGCTAATTGAACTGCATCTCTTGCACCATCTGCCATACGGATGATTTCGCGCTTTGCCTGCTCCAGCGCAATCTGTGGTGTATTGAACAGGTGCTTCTCCAGCACGACGGGCCTTTCGGCTAATTCCTGCTTCGTGACCGGCAGAATCTTCATCACTATTGCTTCCAGCCAGCCAATGATCGGCAGAAAGATAAGCGTGTTAAAAACGTTAAAAACACTGTGCGCGACCGCTATATGAACCATAATAGTGCTTTGTGAGAGCTGCCAGGGCGTAACCCATAAAACAATCTTGTCGAACAGCCCAGTCCATACCAAAGGCAGCATATACGCCACACCTATGACGTTTAATATCGTATGCCCCATTGCTGTCCGCTTGGAATTCCTTGATGTCCGAATGGCTGCAAGCTGAGCTGTAATGGTTGTGCCAATGTTATCACCCAGGATAAATGGTATGGCCACACGCAGCGCTATATCCCAGTCTGTCCCAAAAGCCCCCTGAAAAGCCAGCATCTGTAGCATCGCAATCGAAGCAGAGCTGCTTTGCAAAAGAGCTGTTAACAGCGCCCCAGTCAATACCGCCAAAAGCGGATTGTGCCCGAGCCATACCAAAGCTTCCTGAGCGCCATGGCTGTCTTTCAACGGCCCGAATCCCTCTTTCATAAAGTGTATACCGATAAACAAGATTCCAAAGCCCAGCAGAATCTGGCCGAAACTTCTTGCCTTTTGGGTTTTTCCCAGAATATTAATCAAAAAACCGATTCCAATGGCAGGAAGCGCATAACTGGTTATCTTAAAAACTGCGAGCGCGGAAACCAGCCAGGCAGTAAACGTTGTTCCTACATTGGCACCAAGAACAACGCACAAAGCCTGCTTTAAAGTCAAAAGCCCTGCGTTTACAAGACCCACCGTCATAACCGTCGTCGCGGAACTGGACTGAATAAAACAGGTAACCAAAGCACCAACCATAACCGCAATAATCCGATGTTTTGTCAGAGATTCGAGAAGACTCTTGAATTTCCGCCCTGCCGCCTGCTTTAGTCCATTCGATAACAGGCCCATTCCAAATAGAAATAAGCCCAAGCCCCCCACTAAGAAGAAAATCATGTCTTTTATCATATTATTGCCTTACGGAAACAGCAATGTACGACGGCCAGGATGGCCGTGGTATCAGGGGGGCTTCGACTCTTTCGACCAAGCTCAAGACAGGTGAGGTCAGCCGTATGCCCTTGAAGCCCGTGATACGTGGATATATGTGCTTGCGTTCACAAGTGCTTACTCATCTCTGTAATTCTATCTATATTCGCTCGACAGGTCAAGAGGAAAGTAACAATAAAAACCACTACCTTTGTTTTTTTCACTTTGGGTTTTCGGATTCCATCGCCAGTTTGCACAGAATTTCAACGCCCTGGCGAATCATATCATCACTGGTTGCGTAGCTTATCCTGAAATGTGTGTCCTTTTCGCTGAATACATTGCCCGGTATGATTAGCAGATTGTTCTTTATAGCTTTACGGACAAATTCTGTTGCATCGGCCGCCGGCGCCTTAACGAAGGCATAAAACGCCCCGCCGGGCCGAACCAGCTCGAAGTCGGCCTTCAAACCATCGTAAAGAATGTCCCTTTTTTTCCGATACGCCTGAACAAAAGAACTCATATCGTAATCTAAAGCCGCGATAGCCGCCTTTTGAAACGGCGTAGGTGCACATACAAAGGTATATTGCTGAATCTTGGTCATCTCCTCGATTAAATGTTTCAGGGATTCCGGAGCCGCCGCAAAGCCCACCCGCCAGCCGGTCATCGCATGCGACTTGCTAAAACCACCGAGTATCAGAGTTTTATCGTAATATTTTCCAATACTCACGAAGCTATCGTCATAGCAGAACTTTTCATATATCTCGTCCGACAAGATGAGCACGTCTTTTTCCGCTGCAACCTCAGCTAACTTTTTTATCTGCTGCTGTGAATACATCACGCCGGTGGGATTACATGGCGAGTTAAGTATAATCATCTTGGTTTTATCCGTTATCGCCTCTGCGATTCTTTCCACCGGCAGGTCGAATTTGGGATAACTATCAATAAAGACGCACTTGCCACCCAGCATATTAATTATGTGCTTGTAAATTACGAAGTATGGGTCGGGTATAATCACCTCATCGCCGGGATTAATCATTGCCAGAAAGGCAAGCAAAATGCCGCCGCTTGTTCCGCTGGTTACGAGTACGGAAGGCTTCTGCCAGCCGATATCCTTTTTTATGAGCTCAGAGACCTTCTCTTTGAGCAGAGCGTCTCCTGCAGTCTGAGAATATTTATTGAACCCATCTCGTATGGCTTTGATAGCCACTTCTTTGAGCTGTTCCGGTACGTCGAAATCCGGCTGGCCTATCGAAAAATTTATAGGATTTTCCATTTCCGCCGCCAGCGCAAAAACCTTCCGTATTCCGCTTGAATCTATCTTGCCTGCTCTATCTGCTATTATCTTTTTCATTTGCTGGTATATTAGTCAAATTCTTCAGATAATCAATGAAAATAATAATGTCATTCTGATGTAGTGAAGAATCTATTTTAACCGCGGATTAACGCGGATTTACACGGATTTTTTGCCACGAATTAACACGAATATTCACTAATTATTTTTAGCCACGAAGGCGCGAAGACATCCGCCTTCGCCAAGGCTACGCCGGACAAGGAGTACACAGAGAGCCAGTCAGCTTGGTGTTCTCGGCAAATCCTATTCCCAAAGCAAGCTTTGTCATAGAATATCGCCTTCGTCCACAATTCCAACTTTGTTGGCCTTTTTGAGAATCTGACTGGATTTAAATCACAGATTCCTTCGACAAGCTCAGGACGAAGTAACGTGGATTTATATAAGTTGGTAGATAGCCAGACTCTAGTCCTTATGATTAGTCAAAAAGACTACTAACATTTTAAAGCCGAAGAGAGCGAAGAGATTTTTAGCCACGAAGGCACACGAATCCATTCGACTGCGCTCAGGACAGGTTTACACTAATTATTTTTAGAAGCATATTAAATCTTGCAGTTTTAGACAAAGAAGATATAATAACACTTATCCCGCACGAAATAGCAAGCTTGCGTCATTTGGTGCGGGTAACCAGCAAGCGGAGACAACAACCGAGGCGGCGAATAAGTTCATAAGACGGTCAACAGCGATTAATGAGTATCCGAAGGCGCAGAGAAAGGATGCTTTGCGCATTTGGTGGTATCGGTATTGGAAAAATAAACTTATGCCAGGCTGTCCGGCCTGTTGTCGGACGCCGCTTATGAAAGGAGGCAGTAATATGAATAACACAGGCAAATCCAACCCATCTACAGAAAATCAGTTTATAGTCATCGCTCTGACCGCCTCAGCTGGTGACAATTACCAGGATTGCTCAGTTATAAAGGCAGATGCTGTGTATCCCGCCATATACAGCCCGGTATTTGGCCCTGCGAGTTTGGCGGAGTGCGAGAAATGGTTGCGGGAGAATTGTGAGTGACCGAAAGAAAACTCAAGTAAAAACGCATCCGATGGTGAAGCTAACAACGGCAAGGATTAGTGGTTTTGATATTAGAAAAATATGCTGTTTCAGGCAGTCCGGCCTATAGTCGGACGCCGCTTATGAAAGGATGAAAAATGAAAACAATACTTATAGCTCTTTTGTTTACCAGTTCGATACTGCTCACTGGTTGCGGCAGCTCAATTACAGGTGTCTCTCTGGATGCTGCAAAAAAGAATAAGAAAGCCATTCCTTATTACCTTCCTCAACCCTATCTGTTGGTAACTAAAGATTACTCACATCTTGGTACAAAAACCACAAAGACAGAAAAAACCAAACCGGCAGATAAACAAAAACAAGATGAAAAACCTTCGGGTACGGCAACAGAAGAAACGACAACTACCGAGCCTGTCAGTATCACAGTAAATGGATTTACCTATAAGATAATCTACCTGCCTAACCTTGCAGAAAAATACGGATTGGTATATAACACCGGCAGCGGTGTATCCGATATATCATTCACACTCAAAGACGGCTGGATGTTTACCGGTTTGAATCTCAAGTCAGATACTCAAATAGATGAAACTATTACAGCCATGAGCTCCTTCATTGGCAGCATAGCTAAAACCATGGCGCAATTTACAGCAACAAAAGCGCCCACCTGGCCTGTACCAAAGCCGGAGACTAAATTAGAACCAGCGATATGGTTATTCAAAATGACCTTCGATGGCGAAAAAATCACCTTTGACCGTGTTACACTGGATTTTAATATTTAAGGTATCGCGGATTAGACTATAGACTAAAAACAACAGACGACGGAAAACTGATGACGGATGACAGACGACGGACGACAGACGAGGGAGGAGGGAGGAGGGAAGAGGAACGACGGAGGACTGATGCTGGATGCTAGATGCTAGATACTAGATGCTGGATGCTGGATACTAGATGCTAGATACTAGATGCTGGATGCTGGATGCTGGATACTAGATGCTAGATACTAGATACTGGATGCCGTGAAGGCAGACGACAGGATTAGAATTTAGAATGTAGAATCCTTCGACCTGGTTCGACTATGCTCAGTGCAGGCAGGCTCCCCGCTTCGTTTTTCAACTACGCAGGGCAGGCAGGGCAGGCAGGACAGGTTTAGAGTTATAAGATTATACAACTGGATTAGAGAAAGTTTTGTTACGGCGATGTTCATAAAATACTGCCGTTAACAAATCCGTTCAGCTCCGTTATATATTTCCTCTATATGCATTACAACGGCTGCGACCTTTGGCAGTTCATCCTTCACCCATTTCTGAACTTCATCGAACAGGTCTCCTTCTGTTAGTCTTTCGGCAGTGCCTTTTATCTGAAACGAACCTTTTTCCTCATCACGCACGGCAAAAGCTATCTTGCCATTACTCAAAATATTGTCACGTGTTTTTTTAAGGTAGTTGTCTGCGATAAGAATCGTTTGGTTATCGAGAACCTTCAAATACGCAATGTATACAACGTTTGGAATGCAATCCTGATTGCTTGTTGCCACGGGAAAGATATCCTGTTTAATTATTGCTTTTTTAACTGCGTCTGGTAATTGTGCCATGCTCCTGTCTCCTTTGCTTTGTTTTGTATTAAGCTACTTCAAGTATAACGTACAAACGCTGTTTATACTGATTTTATGCAGCCACGATGCTGATGTCAAGGTCTGTGCAAAGGAAATAAACTGTTGTTGGGTTGTCGTTTTTGGGGCTTTTGGGGAATAACGGATTTTTGTTGAAATTTGGTGCGTGGCAAGCAGGACAGGTTTCGCGGGAATGACAAAGGAGAGATTGCCGCGGCCCTATGCTTTCTTGCAAAAGCAAAACTGGGGACTCGCAATGACGATTTTGTGTCGCCGGAGCGACGATGGGTAAACAAAAACCTGCATAAAACGTAGGGCTAAGTATGACCCCGCCCACCCATCCTTTGTTAATACTTCCGCCTTCGTTAAAACTACAGCGGACAGAACGGAGGGCAAACAGGTGGCGGGGCTAAACAACCTGCGTGAAGAAAAAACCTGCCGTGAAACGGCAGGCTAAATATACGGATTGCCGCCTACGCGAGAACAACGAGAATCAAGTATCCAGTATCCAGTGCAATTTAGGCACTTAACAGTTCTGTGCGATACTTATTTCTTAACAGCTTTCTTTTCGGTTTTTTCTACGGCTTTCGGGGTCTCTACAGCTGCAGTTTCAACTGCTGCTTCATCTGCAGCTTCCTTGGCTAAAGCCGCTTTTTCTTTTCGGCCTGCGTGGCTCTTGCGATGCGCAACCTTCTGCAGTCCCAAGACTGAATCACCCTCCTGCCATTTATCTTCTTCCTTGAGCTGCTCAACTCGTTCGGTCCGCGACAGGACGTTTCTATGCCTTGTTAAAGCCCCTTTTATCTTCAATGAACGGTCAACTGACATTCAATTTCTCCTGTTACTTTTTGCCACAGAGAGCACAGAGAGCACAGAGGTTAATAATTTAATTTTTTTTATCCTTCTCTGTATTGCTCTGCGGCTTAATCATTTTATCTTCCTGCCGTAAGCATCACTGAAAAATTGTGGTGCAAACGTCTCATATCCTTCCGGCGCCTTACCTTTATATAAAGCACCGACATCAATTATTTTTCGCTTCGCCTTGTATCCGTCAGAGCCGGCTCCAAAGCCTTCGAACATATCCTTTGTAATCAGAAAGTACTTTCCGCCCCAGTTGACAACCTCAGTCTGGATGCCGGACTGCGCAAAATGTTTTTGCACCGGGACCAAATCCGTACGCCTGGGATACTCGACCAGTACAATCACATTACCACCTGTTGATTCAGGCGTCTCGACTTTCTTTTCAACCGGCGTTACGTTCTGAGACAGACCGGCATTTTGCATTGTGCTGCTATCCGGCCGGCCTGGTTCCGGCTTCCGGGAGACAGGAGCGGGGACAACCGGATTATCACCTTCAGAAGAATAATACTGGCCTATACGAAATACCAGCAAAACCAAAAGAATAATACCCAAAACTGCCGCAACAGCAATCGGATACGAGATTGAGAATTCAATCTTACCGGCGTTAAACTGCAGCATTCTCGGCCTTCGCCACCACTTCAATGACAACTTTGACGATGCAATACCGGTCTTTTGCACGGCGGAATCCTGCTGCTCTGCATTTTCAGGACGCAATCTTTCTACCGCCCTATCATAGTTGCGCTTCTGACGACTTTGCGTCATCACCTCATATAGGGATCTCCTGGCTCGTTTATGTCTTTCCATAATAAAATCCACCTATATGCAAAATGCTCAATAGAGAGTTATTCTATCAACAAAAATACACTAAAACAATGCTGGATTGCAGAAATATCTGGTTTTTCTACACTATTTTAGCCAGAATTTCAATAAGAAAGGCACAAATATTTAGCCCGTTAGAAGGAAATCTCTGTTCTTTGGGCGGGTCTCTGTTTAGTGGGGTAAGAAATACATAGCGAGGGTTGGGATTAAAGCCCTCGCGAGCTTTCTAACTGGGTTTACACATCCAAACCAGTCAAATACTCCGCATTCTGAAAAAGAGGCCCTCGGCGACGAAAAAAGGCGGTTGTCGATTGCTGTCAAATTTGTCTTGACAAAGTAGTTGCGGTAAACTAAATAGAGGGTTTTTAGCCACGAGAATCGTGAATGATATGGAGTATTGAATAATGCTGCCTGTGAAAAAAACCAGCAAAAGCAGAACGCGTACCCGCCGCAGTCATCATCGATTAAAGGGCGTAAACTATTCGATTTGCAGTAAATGCGGGCAGGCCAAGCTGCCACACGCAGCCTGTGAAAACTGCGGATACGTCAATCCGAAAATCACATTGAAGCTCGGTAAGGAAGAGAGCAGCTAGTTTTGCCACGAAGACACCAAGGCACTAAGGCTTATTTATTTTAATTTTTTTGTGGTTTCGTGCCTTAGTGGCAACAAGGAAAGTAGATAACAAATGCGTATCGCAATCGACGCAATGGGAGGCGATAATGCACCGGACGAGATTATCGCCGGGGCGATAGAGGCGATTGAACTGCTCGGAGAGAATGACGAGCTCATACTCGTCGGCCCTAAAGACACAATTGAGCCGCAACTGCCGTCTTTGAAGTCTCGCGAAGGCGTAATTAGCGTAACGGATGCGCCTGATGTCATTGGTATGGACGAGGCACCCATAGAGAGTCTGCGGAAAAAACCGAAAAGCTCAATTGGCGTTATTGCAAAATTAGCCAAACTTGGCCGGACTGATGCAATTATCTCTGCGGGTAATACGGGCGCTTGTGTTGCCGCTTTCCAGATGAGGATGAGAAATCTGCCCGGAGTGAACCGGCCTGGAATAGCGGTAGTATTTCCCACGTTCGAAGGACCGGTGACAATATGCGACGTCGGCGCAAATATCGCCTGCAAGCCAATAAACCTCTATCAATATGGTGTGATGGCCAGGATATATTCAAGGTATCTGCTTGGCATTGAGAATCCGAGGGTTGGCCTTATGAGTATCGGCGCTGAAGACGCCAAGGGCAACGAGGTCGTCAAGCAGGCGCGCAAGCTGATAAAATCCGACCCAAATATGAATTTTGTAGGAAACATCGAAGGTCGAGATATCTTCAGAGGTATTTGTGATGTTGCGGTTTGTGAAGGTTTTGTCGGCAATGTAATTCTCAAACTCACTGAAGGTCTTGTCGCAGGGCTGTTTAAGGCAATAAAGTATGAGCTTACACATGAGAAAATTCGTTTGGCTATGAAGTTCAAGCCGGTTATGAAAAGAATTTATGGTAAATACGACTACAATGAATATGGTGGTGCGCCATTATTAGGCGTTAATGGAACAGCGGTAATATGTCACGGCTCAAGTGTAAGCAGGACCATAAAAAACGCCATCCTGGTCTCAAAAAAATACTATACCCAAAAAATAAATGATAAGATTATTGAATATCTTTCAGAAACTTGTGTAAGGGCAACTGATGAACAATCTACCTAATGAACGGCCCCCTGCTTATCGTGCTGTTATCGCAGGTACTGGTTCTTTTGCGCCGGAGAAATTGTTAACAAATGCTGACCTGGCAAAAATGGTGGACACGTCGGACGAATGGATTACCACCAGAACCGGCATTAAGGTCAGACATATCGCCAATGACGATGAAACGACCGCTTTCCTGGCTATAGAGGCAGCTAAAAGGGCATTGGCGGATGCAAATTTCGACCCTAAGAAGCTGGAACTTATTATCGTGGCTACTATAACTCCGGAGATGGTTTTCCCATCGACCGCGTCCTTCGTACAGCGAGCTCTACGAGCCAAGAAAGCGTGGGTTTTCGATTTGTCCGCTGCCTGCAGCGGTTTTATCTATGGTTTGTCTATCGTCCAGCAGTTTATAGAAAGCGGCCGACTTAAGAACGCCCTTGTAATAGGAGCCGAGACCTTAACTAAGATTACTGACTGGACCGAACGAACGAGCTGCGTTCTTTTCGGTGATGGTGCCGGAGCGGTAGTGCTTCAGCAAAGTGAGGATGGACGCAAGGGTATTTTATACAGCACTATGACCTCCGATGGCGATTACTGGCAATCTCTAAATTGCCAGGCCTACGGTTCGCGGTATCCGTCGGACAAACCGTTGGACGACCCCAAAAAAATCTATATGGAAATCAAAGGCAGAGAAGTCTATCAGCAGGCTGTCAGGCGTATCGTTGAAACTGTTAACAAGTGCTTCGATGCCTGCAATTTGAGCGTTGACGACGTTAGCATGCTCATTTCACATCAGATGAACTCCAGAATCATCGAATCAGCGGCCAAGCGTCTAAAATTTCCGAAGGAAAAGGTCTTTATCAATATTGATGAATATGGCAATACTTCAGCGGCCTCGGTGCCGATTGCCTTTGACGATTGCAGGAAGAAGGGAAGAGTCAAAAGAGGTGATATCGTTATTTTCGTCGCTTTTGGCGCCGGCTTGACCTGGGGAGCAAATGTAATCCAGTTTTAACCTTCGAGAGACGAGATATGAAGACTGCTTTTTTATTTCCGGGACAAGGTGCTCAGGTTACAGGTATGGGAAAAGATGTCGCCGATGCCTTCGGTGAGGCGGCGGATATTTTCGCAAAGGCAAATGCAATCGTCGGATTCGACCTTGGCAGTATCTGTTTCGAGGGCCCTGCTGAAAAACTAAATACCACCACGATTTCTCAGCCGGCAATTTTTGTAACCTCTGCTGCCATATTAGAAGTCCTAAAGACAAACTCCGCAACCAGTTCAATAACTGTCGATGTTACAGCAGGATTGAGTCTCGGCGAATATACCGCCCTTTATGCCGCAGGTGTCATTAGTTTTGAAGATGCGCTTATTCTCGTTCAAAAACGCGGCCAGGC